>CALKZN010000153.1 GCA_938002995.1 uncultured Arenicellaceae bacterium
ACAGGAACAATTGCAGCAGAGACTCGCGCACGCCGTATATTTTTCTTAAAATTATCCTGATTAACCTCTGTGAAGTTATCAATTTGTGCTTTTTGTGCACCATAGACCTTGATCACTTTGTGTCCCAAAGCACTTTCTTTAATAGTCTCAGCGATATCGCCCATGGAATTTTGTATTTCTTGACTCGCCTTACGAAATTTTTTATTGGTATAGCTGGTGACATAAGCAACAAGTGGAACACTAATAATCGCAACTAAACACAAACGCCAATCTAAATAAACCATCCAAGCAATCAAGCCTAATGCAGTCAAGGAATTACGTACCAAGGATGTGAGCGTTTCGGTCATCATGATGGCAGTTTGCTCAATGTCAAATAAAAACTTTGACACCAAAGTTGCGGAAGCCACATTGTCATAATATTCGGATGACAGATATACGGTTTTGCTAAAAAAGTCTTCGCGCATATCACGTATGGTTGATCGACCAATTTTAGCCATCAAAAAGCTAGAGCCATAGCCAACTAACGATCTCAAAACCATCAGAACAAATATTGCTATTGGCAGCCATGTAGCCGCAACCGCATTTTTACCAACAACCCCTTCGTTAATAATCGGTTCCAAAATTGCGGCAATACCAACTTGAGTAGCTGAAAGTATGACAAGAAGAGTTAGAGATAAAATAAACCACACTTTATAGCGAATAATATATTGAAATACCCGCATAAAGATTGCCTTGCCATTCATATATGGCGTGTCATCTTTGGATATGTTTGACTTCTCTATGTCAGTCATTGGAATATCAGGATTTATTTTTTCTTGTGCTCTTTTTATGAAACTAAAACAAGTGAATCAATACTACACAAAAGGCCTTATTGATTCTGTGTTGCAAATGTGATGCGCGACATTTTTAAATCTCTGGCCACATCCATAACATTAACTACTGCTTGATGTGTTGCTTCTTTATCTGCACGAATGACTAGCAAAATATCAGGATTATCTTGAAATTCCGACAAAGAACGTAACAAAGTTTCACGTGCAGAGTTCACTAGAGAGACCACTTCATTTTCTCCAGGTTTGCGAATTGCATAAGCAGAATCTTTTGACACCATGATCTCGACTTGCTTTTCAATATCAACCGCTTGTTCTTCAGGATTTGCCTCGGGTAGACGAATCTTGATTTCTGATTCCTTGGTAAAAGTGGTGGTGACCATGAAAAAAATTAACAATAAAAACACCACATCAATCAATGGAGTGAGTTCTATTAATGATGATTCTTCAGTATCAGAGTCTGTAAATTTCATAATCTAAACCTTAAACAGCTTTAGTAGCACAAAGAGTTTTGAAAAAATAATGAATAACGTTTTTATTTATCTTGAGCAACTTTACGGTTTGATTGAAGTTTTTTTGCCGAAGTTTTTTGGCCTTTTTTTGCATTAGCAATAGCAGTTGCTCGCTTGGCTGTGGCTAGTTCCACTAGATGAATCGCATTTCGTTCTAATAAAATAGCAATTTGATCCACTTTGCCTTTGAAATAGCGGAAAAATAACAATGATGTGATACCGATAGCTAAGCCAACAGCGGTGGTAATCAATGCCTGTGAAATACCACCTGAGAGTACAGTTGGATCACCAACACCACTGACTCGAATAGCGGCAAATACTTGAATCATTCCAACAACCGTTCCAAGCAAGCCAACCAAAGGACTCACTGACGCAATAGTCCCTAATGCATTCATACGTTTGCTCAAACGATGAACAACAAATCGACCCGACTCTTCAATAGCCTGTTTCATTTGATCTCTTCCATGAGCGCGATTACGGATGCCTGCCGCTAGAACCTCACCCAAAGAAGAATGGCGTCGTAATGCCTCAACTTTGTGCGCCTCGAGCGTCTCAGCTTCTATCAGTTCCGTGATTTGTGCTTGTAATTTTGAGGGGACAACAGCATTGACCTTCAGCATCCAAAACTTTTCAATAATGATTACAACCGCCGCTAATGAACACATCATTAGTGGCCACATTAAGAATCCACCTGCCTTGAAAATTTCTAACATATTTATCGATTTATTGATTTTTTTGTGAGAATTAATTTAGGAACTCAGAATACCAAAAACGAGGATGTAATGCTCTAAATTCTCGCCTTTGAATACCATCTTTTAAGAAATTAATTTTTATTGATCCTGAACGCCCTGTCATCAACACTTTTTCTACTTGTTGTTGCAAACGTGTTAAGACATCTTGATGAGGATGACCGTAAGGACTGAAGTAAGCTGCTGAAATAATCACTAATTTAGGATCTACTTTATTAAGAAAAACAGGTGTTGATGAAGTACGGCTGCCATGATGGGCTGCGAGCAATACTTGAGCCTTTAATTTTTGCGGGAAATTTTTGGCTATATAATGCTCTGAAACGCGTTCAATATCTGCGGGCAGTAAAACGGCTCCATAAATGCTAGAAACCTTCATTACACAGGATCTATTGTTTCGTTTTAATTTTTTTGATGGCGTCTTAAATGTCGATTCAGAAATTTGAATTTCTGGAAAAATTTCAAAATTTACGCCATCTTGTTGCCACTTCTTTGCATAACAAGATGAAGTGTTAGGTTCATTAACAATAATATTTTTGGTTTCATTTATCAAAACAGGCGTTAATGGGTAATACTCCTTAAGAGTCTGTAAGCCACCAATATGATCATTGTCCGCATGACTGACGATAATATGAGATACAGTTTTACGTCCTTGATGTTTTAGAAATGGCAGAATTATGCGTTCTGCGCTATCTGATTCTGAAAACCCAATGCCTGTATCAAAAATGATATAGCTATTTGCTGTTTCCAAAACTATCGCCAAGCCTTGGCCTACATCGAGAGTGGTCATTGAAAACTCTCCTTCATGCAATTTTTCTCTTGGTTCAATCAAGAAAAATACCAATAACGGCAATAGCAATAAGCTTCTGGCAAAAGCTAAACGCCAGACAAGAGTCATCCCTGCTGTAAGGATAAGGAAAGTAATAGAAATACGATTATTCTGTAGGGACAAAGGAATATATTCATTAATCAGTATTTGCCACCGCGAAAATAATTCTAGTAAATACCAGACCATGTCGATGAACATATTCAAGAAATGCCAGATTCTATCAATATATTCGCTGACAACACCTTCTTTCGAAAATATCGTTTTAAAAGTAAGACTTACTAACACCAATAGGAAAGCAAATGGCAAAACAATGATTGAAACGATCGGGATGAGTATCACATTAGCCAAAGGTGAAATCAGTGGTGCATTATTGAAAAAGAGCAGTGTCACTGGAATCATAGCCAAAGCCATTCGGCAATGTAACAAGCCTTTTGTGTCACGTCCTTTAACAAGTACGGCTATCATCAGTACTGCGATCGCGGATAACCAGAAGCCGTTATGTAGTGTACTCAATGGATCAACTAATAAAATTACAATAATCGCAATACTCAAGGCTTCTATTAAACTTATATTTTTTGAAAATAAGCGAGCCATACAAATAATTGCCAACATTAAAATCGCTCGTTGAGTAGGTACAGACAAACCAGTCGCAAAAGCATAGAAACTTGCAATAATTAATGCACCAAACATCGAAAATGTTGGCAAACTGATTCGATAAAAACAATTCTCCATCAACCTCCGACTCAATACCAATGGCATGATATTGAGAAGTAACGATAAAATTATTCGAATCAGAAAATTCATCAAAAAAAACACTAAGGTAATATGCAAGCCTGAAATAGACATCAGGTGACTTGTGCCTGTATTCCTGAAAAGTTTCCAATGCTCAGAACGTAATTGAGCTCTATCACCCACTATGAGAGCTTTCAACAAGGCAAGATTATTTGAATTCAAACTCTTATGATCAATGTTCCCCTTTCTCTCATATATCAGCTTTTCATCCGAATACTTACTATCAAGCATTGAATGAATATTTTTCCTAAATCGATTCAGTAATGATTTTTGAGATGTTAGTTTTTTAGCTGATCGTTCTTGCAGATACCCTGTTGCGACAATTCGATTTGCGAATGCATATTTCTCATAGTCAAAAGCCCCCCATGATGCTGAACCTAGAGGTGGTTTTAACTTGGCTTGGAATTGCCAAATTTGACCTAATGAAAATGTTTTCTCACATTGATAACATGAAATTTTGAGAATACTATTTTTTCGCAAAACTATGTTCCCATCATTGGCAATAGCATCGGCACTTAAGCGAACTTTTAATGAAATATTAATGTGCCCGTCGTAGGTAGAATTTTTTGGAAAATCGACTATTTCAGCGGTTAGAAAAAATTGCTTTTTTGCATATTGGAAGTCTAACTGGTTCCTTTGGTGTTGCTGCGCCTGATATATAAAAGACGAAAAAATAATTAAAAAAATAAAGACATATATGAAAATAATGTTTTTTTTCAGAAGAGTTAAAATACCGAAAAATAATGAAATAATTAGTAATGTTTTAACATTTGGCAAATTAGCCAAATACAATGGCGTTGTGCAAGCCACGAGCATTATTGCTGCAAGATAAGGTGCTCGATATGGAAACGAAATTTTAAACATGCCACAGTCCTTTGTGTCGATGAATATTTATTAAACAATGGTTAAATTGTATAACCGTTGGTTTAATTCTATGATTAATTTATAGCTAATAATCTTCCATGAAGTAGCTATCAGGGGTTTTATTAAAATATAGGTATACTATATTTAGTATTTTTCAGCGAATCTTGATACTCTTATTTAACAACGTTCAAAGCTTAAGTCATATCCCTAAACACTAATAATAACAAACCTATTTGCTTTATATGAACCTTTTTTATTTCATCTATAAATAATGCGTATTTTCCGAAGGCTTCGTCGTAAGCTGCCAAAAAAACATGAAATACAAAACACACCATCTTTGAGCATGCTCAAAGGATTTTGGTCGCGTTCAGAATTATGGGCAATGAATAGAAATTCCTTGCCCATGGGCATCTCCATTGGTATTTTTTGCGCCTTTTTACCTATGCCTTTTGAAATGGTTGTTGCCGCTTTTTTAGCGGTAGCCTTTGGAGGAAATGTAATTTTCGCCATTTCTTTTGTATGGATATCAAATCCATTCACATGGGTTCCTTTGTATACGCCTTGTTATTGGATTGGAACAAAAATACTACGCATAGAACCTATATCACTCACCAGCATGTCATCATTGAGAATCAATTCTGAGTTGGGCTATCATTATGCGGCATTATGGATTGGTTGCGTCTTCGTAGGACTGATAATTGGGTTTCTAAGTTTTATCACATTAAAAATAATTTGGCGCAGGCAAGTTCAACATGAATGGAGTCTACGTAAAAGAAGCAGATTATCGAGAAGGGAAAAAAAAGCAGCTGGCGAAAACCAGCTATAAAACAACTAATATTATTTTAAAACACTAAAATTGTTTTATAAGAACCGGTCTCAAAGGCTGTTATTTTGTGAAAATTTAAAGGTTTAGCTTAATACCTTTAAGTATTTAGAACACCGTCGATCAATTCCATCTGCCTAGACATACGTTGAGCAAGAAAATTATCATGTGTCACCATGATAATACACATGCCATATTCTTGGTTTAGCCTTAGCAAAGTTTCAAAAACACTATCAGCCGTTTTTCTATCCAAGTTACCCGTTGGCTCATCTGCCAAAACGCAAGAAGGCTTAGTTACCACTGACCTTGCAATTGCCACGCGCTGCCTCTCACCACCAGATAGTTCGCTTGGGCGATGTTCTAAACGATGATCTAAACCTACAGTCGTTAATATTTCTGCGGCTTGTTGTTCAGCAACTTGTTTATTAACGCCTCTAATTCGCAATGGCATAGATACGTTTTCAACCGCTGAAAACTCACCCAAAAGATGATGAAATTGATACACAAAGCCTAAATGTTGGTTGCGTAAAGCGCCTCTCTGATTACCAGAAAGCTTGCTTAATTCTTGTCCTGCTAAAAACACTTCACCCTCATTAACAGTATCAAGACCACCAA
>CALKZN010000154.1 GCA_938002995.1 uncultured Arenicellaceae bacterium
GCGATGAATTATACCCGATGAGAACTGTTTGGAATACTATTTAGCACAGCCATCACAAAACTATGCTTTTGATCAAATTCAATCTATCTTACTTGAAAAATTGAATACAATGCATGCCTATATAAAATAAGCTGAACAAGCTAAAATACCATTAATTCATTCAGACTTTTAGTTTTAATATTATGAGCACAGCATTCATCTCTGACCTTCATCTTTCAGCAAAAGCACCTGAAATCAGTCTACGTTTCCAAGAGTATTTATCAAATGAATTAGCTGGCGTTGAACGCTTGTACATTCTTGGTGACCTTTTTGAATATTGGATAGGCGATGATGCAGCAGCGATGCTTGGCATGCAGCCTGTTTTAGATGCATTGAAACAACTCACCAATAGCGGTATCCAAGGCCATTTAATTGTAGGCAATAGAGACTTCTTGATTGGCGAACAATTCGCCAAAAAAACAGGCTTTACCATCCTTGAGGATGAGACTGTTATCAATCTCGGCAATGAAAAAGTGTTGCTTCTCCATGGTGACAGCTTATGCACTGACGATCATTTACACCAACAATTTCGTCAACAAATGATGTGCAATAAAGCATTTCACCAACATGCATTGTCATTATCTATTGAAGAACGCATTGCTACAGCTGAAAAAATGCGTGGCATGAGTGCTGAACACAAATCAGAAATCAGCGATGAAATAATGGATGTCAACACAGATGCTGTCGTCAGCGTATTAGAAAAGCACGACGTAACTCGTATGATTCATGGCCATACCCATCGCCCTGCAGTACATTCTCATGACACAAAAAATGGCGTTGCTGAACGTATCGTACTAGGTGATTGGTACACTCAAAGCAGCTTCCTAAGTCACGATGAAAACGGCTTCAACTTGAGCAACTTAAAGACTTAGCTTGAGTTCTTGAGCTTTAAAGCCCTTTAAACAGATCGTCCATGGCATTGGCTGAGTTCCATTTACACTGTCATTAAAAACTTGTGCGACTGAATGGGTCGCAGCTTGCGATATCACCTGTTTTAAAACCTTGCAAAAACCAATTCATTCGCTCTTTTGATGATCCATGTGTATAGTGCTTTCGACTTAATCTGCCACCACTAATACGGTCATCGCCAACTGCCGCTGCTGCATTGATTCCTTCTTCAATGTCGCCCTCTTCAAGAATAGCATTACGTTTTTCGGTATGGTTTGCCCACAATCCTGCCAGACAATCTGCCTGTAATTCCATTTTAACTTGTATTGCATTACCCTGGATTTTGCTCACTTGTCTTTTCTGGCGTTGAACTTTTTCAGAAATACCCATCAAGGTTTGGATATGATGACCGACTTCATGTGCTATCACATAAGCAAAGGCAAAATCTCCTTGTGCACCCATGCGCTGCAACTCACCCATAAAATCTAAATCGATATATATTTTTTGATCTCCAGGACAATAAAAAGGTCCTGACGCCGCTTTACCTGTGCCACACGCAGTTGGGGTACTGTTATCAAATAACACCAAACTTGGCGGGCGATAACGCTGGCCTGAACGAGCAAATATCGGCGTCCAAGTATCTTCTGTCTCAGCCAAAACAACCTTAACAAATTTAACTATCTCTTCTTGTTGAGCATTAGATTGCGGAGATCTTTGCGCAGACTGCGGCTGCTGAATAACTTGTTCAAGTCCTCCGCCACCTAGAATATCTCCAAAGTTTAAACCTATATTTTTGCCAAAAAATAACACAATAATAGCCATGATTATCAATGAACCAATACCACCCTTACGGCGACTACGAACACGACGACCACCACGAACACCACCGCCAAACATTCCTCCAAAACCACCCATTCCACGGCGATCTTCTACATTTGAACTCTGTCGTCTACCCTTCCAACGCATGATAAAACCTCAATTTTTTACGCTTTTTTGTGTATTTATACTTCTTATTATAGCCCGCTAACTTTCATTTACCTTAGCACAAAGTGCCTCAAAAAGTGTTTGAAAGTTTGGTGAATCCAATGCCTTTCCAGAGACTATTACGTCCTCTAATTGTGCTGCCAATGAAGACACTGATACTAAACCATACATACCCGCAGAGCCTGCTAATTTATGCAATTGCGACTGAGTATTAAGTGCATCTTTAGTGTTCACAGCATTCTGCAAATTAACTATTTTTTCAGGTAATTTTTTCAGATATTTATCTATCAAAATTTGTTCAGCATCTTTTGACATTAGACACCTAAATAATAGAAAAACAATCGTGCAAAACAGTACTGAGCAACTCAAAATCAATTGGCTTGAGTAACTGTCCTTGTGCATCAATCATCGCGCCTTCTTCTAAAGGACGAGCAGACATAATATATATTGGCGTTTCACAGCCAGTGTCGCGTAGGTATTTAAGAGTATCTTCACCCGTCATAATTGGCATACTCAAATCCATCAAAATTACATCAGCCTGATTAGGTCCTACCCATTTAATACATTCATGGCCATTTGCACAACGACTGACCTGATATCCCCACGAGGATAATTTCAGTTCAAGCAAATCCGCTATATCATCGTCGTCTTCAACAATCAAAACATGGTACTCATTATTATCGCGCTTGATCGCTGGAGTGTTTTCCACTGCTTGGTTTTCTTCCGCATGACTAGCTGGCACAGTCATGCGAATACGAGATCCTTTACCAAGTTCAGACTCAATCGAAATTTCACCGCCCATCAATTCAATCAAACGGAAAGTAATCGTCATACCTAATCCAGTTCCTGGTTGATCATGATTGTTAGATTGCCAAAACGCTGTCGACAAATGTTGTAACTCTTCACTACTCATGCCGATACCGGTATCAATCACATCAATGAGCAAATGCTCATTTTGCCAATCCACCACCACATTTATGCTGCCTTTTTCTGTGAACTTAATGGCATTATTTACGACATTAACAATACATTGTTGAACCCTAACAGGGTCAATCTGAACCCTATCCACCGAAGATTTAATCTGTTTATCTAGTGTGATATTTTTTGTTACTGCTTGAGGACTTAACATCTTCACGATAATGCCAATAAACTCTTCAAT
>CALKZN010000155.1 GCA_938002995.1 uncultured Arenicellaceae bacterium
CTGGGCAAAGCCTGTACGGTGTAAGGCAGTGTAGGCTTTTTTCATATCAGCAGTAATCCATGTTTGTGGTGATTCTTCTTCTAATGGAAAATCTTGTGGAGGGTGTCTAGGTTGACTGCAGGAATCTATCACTTGGTCGAAAGCTTTTCCGCAGGTGATTTGAAAACGCCCTGATCGAAGTGTTTTTCGAAGACTGCGTGAGATATGCATGTCTGCTGTGGGCATAATCATTCTTGGGCTTGGCGACCACCATAAAATGGGTTCATTATCGTTAAACCAAGGGAAAATGCCTTGCTGATAAGCAGACAATAAAGTGTTGATATTAAGGTCTCCGCCATGCGCAAGAAAGCCGTGGTCATTGGCGAGTTCAGGGTCTGGGAACTCGATATAGTCTGGATGTTGACGGTGGATCACTTTCTTTTTCGTATTTTAAGGTTTGTGGTGATAATTGTTTTTATCATCGTCATTTTCATAGAAAAGGAAATTAGAGTTCTATTGATTTTTCATCGTCAATCATTTTGAACGGACCATGATCAGTAAGTGCAGTATTATAACGTTTAATATGTTCGGACTCAGTTCGGGTGAAATCAGCGACAGCCACTCGAAACCTTTCATCAGCTAGCCAATGCTGAGAAGTGGTGGTTACAGGCAGTAGGCCTCGCGATAATTTATGCTCACCTTGAGCTCCTGCTTCAAAATATGAAAATTGTTGTCGAATCGCATATTCGATAGGTTGGTAGTAACACGTTTCAAAATGTAAATCTTTGATATCAGCATTAGCGCCCCAATAACGTCCATATAAAGTTGATTTACTGCTAAAAAATAAACCACCAGCGACTGGAGTGTCGTCGATATAAGCTATCAGGGTGTGAGTCATGTTAGGAATGGTCTTAACAAAGTGTTGGAAAAACTCTTTACTTAAGTATTGCTGCGCGCCGTAACGATAGGTTGTACTAAGATAGAAAGCGAAAATCTGCTGGCAGATATGTTCATTTAGCTCACAACCGGTATACCATTTGAAATGAACACCTTGTTCAATAACACGTTTGCGTTCGCGCTTAATGTTTTTACGCTTTCGAGAGTTCATGGTTTGTAAGTAATCGTCGAAATTACTAAACATCTCATTTGGTTTCGAGGTGCTTTGTTCTGAAATATTTTGCTCAGATTTGTTTTGCTCCAGTACACGTTGGTTACGCCAATGAAATTGGCTACTAGAACGACAAATAAAATCATGCTTAGAAAAGTGTCGATTGGCTTGAGGGTTAGTGAACAGTGCATGTATTGATGAAACCTGACATTCCAGGGCATGTTGTTTGAGAGCATTGATCAATAACTCAATCAACGCTTCTTCGTCATAATCTGGATGGGTTAACCATTTTGATGTTGTCGCTGGTGTGAATGGGGTGGCGCAAGACAATTTGGGATAATATTCCAAGCCAGATCGTCTATAGGCATCTGCCCACGACCAATCAAAGATATATTCGCCATAAGAGTGTTGTTTTAAATAGCATGGCAGTGCCGCGATAAGTTGTGTTTTGCTGCTGTCTTGGTAAATTAGAATATGTTGACCAAGCCAACCTGTTTCGTTGCAGGCACAGCCATAAATCTCTAAGCCGTTAAGGAAGGCATGACTCAGAAAAGGATGATTTTCATTATTCATCGCATCCCATTGAATAGCGTCAACTGTATTTAGTTGAGTTTCAATGCAGACGTGGTAATCAGATAGCGTTGAGAGCATGGCTTATATTTTGTGCATAGATAAAGAATTAAACATACTGTTTTGTGATCATGTTTTTAGTATCATTTGTTTGTCGATTGTATTCCATCAGATATTACCTAAAACATTAGTGAAATGAGCAAAGAAAATAGTCTTAAAATTGCATTAGCACAGTTAAATCTCTATGTAGGCGCTATTGAGAAAAATGTTGATGCTATTTTAGCAGCAGCTAAATCAGCAAAGGAACTAGGGGCAGATATTTTGGTGGCTCCAGAATTGTCATTAACAGGCTATCCTCCCGAAGATCTATTGTTGAGAGATGGGTTTATTTTACGAACTCAGACTGAATTGAGCAGGTTAATCGAATCCACTAGAGAAGGGATTGATTTAATTGTTGGCTATCCAAAAGCGGCCAATGGCAAGCTTTACAATGTGGCTGGCGTGATTGTTGATGGTGCCTTAGTCGCTGAATATGAAAAACAAGAATTACCAAATTATAGTGTGTTTGATGAGAAACGCTATTTCACCGCCGGTGATAAAGCCTGTGTTGTTGATTATAAAGGTCATCAATTAGGCATCAGTATTTGTGAAGATATTTGGCACAATACAGCTGTAGAGCAATCTGTTGAAGCTGGTGCTGGGCTGATTATCAATTTAAATGCATCGCCATTCCATACGCAAAAAATTCCTGAAAGGTTGGATATAGTTCGTGATAAGGCCGCCAAGGTGAAACGAAGTGTGATCTATGTGAACCAAGTCGGTGGTCAAGATGAATTGGTTTTTGATGGTGCTTCTTTTGTGATTGATCCAAAAGGGCGAGTCTTGCAACAAAGTCCATGTTTTGTAGAAGATGTTGCAGTTATTGATTGTTTTATTGATAGTGAAGGGCACTCAGAGGTTCAAGCAACAACCGTCAATGCTTTGCCAGATTCTGCGTTTGACGGCAAAGAATTTGATGGAAGGTACAATGAAATTCCAGGTGATGGCCAATTCAGACCAGAAGAAAATGAAGCCATGATATATAACGCCTTGGTATGTGGCTTGCGGGACTATGTTAATAAAAATGGCTTCAAAGGCGTAGTCTTGGGGCTTTCAGGTGGAATTGATTCTGCCTTGACCTTGGCGATTGCCGCTGATGCACTCGGTGGTGATCGAGTTGTGGCGATTATGATGCCATTTAAATACACGTCGGACTTAAGTAAAAATGCCGCTCAAGAACAGGCCGAGCGTCTTGGTGTTCAATATGAATCTGTGTCTATTGAGCCTATGTATAAGGCTTTTGTTGGTCAATTAGCGCCAATTTTTGATGGTATGGGTGTCGATACTACAGAAGAAAATATTCAAGCTAGGTGCCGTGGTTTATTGCTGATGGCGTATTCCAATAAAATGGGCCATATGGTACTCACGACAGGTAATAAAAGTGAGATGGCAGTTGGCTATGCAACATTGTATGGCGATATGGTAGGCGGATATTCTGCGATCAAAGATGTCTATAAAACACTGGTTTATGACTTGTCACGATTTAGGAATCGTTTAGCAAAAAAACAAGGCCAGTCAGAAGTCATTCCTTCAACCGTTATTAATCGACCACCATCAGCGGAATTAGCACCTGATCAGAAAGATAGTGATAGCCTGCCGCCATACGATGTTTTAGACGGTATTCTTAAACTCTACATTGAAGAAGAGCTTTCTCCATCAGAAATTGTCAAAGCCGGATATAACAAAGAGGATGTAAACCGAATTGCTTGGATGGTAAAGCGAAATGAATATAAACGTCGTCAAGCAGCGCCAGGCGTGCGTATTTTGAAAAAAGCCTTTGGTCGAGATAGGAGATATCCAATTACCTCAGGCTTTGACAATAAGGCTTAAGCTGATTGATCAACTGTAATACAAACGCTAGCTTTTCTTTGGTGTTTTCTTAAACGGGTTTAAATTAGGTAAACGTAGAAAAGGTTTTTTAGCCGTTTTTTTCTTAGCATTTAGTCCTTCAATGTTTGCATAGTTTGCTTCTAAAATCTCTTGAGTTTCGATTGCTTTATCTTCGAGTCCCATTTTTTGATAAGAACTGGCTATTAGCTTCAATGCATCAATTACCGCTGGTGCTTGATCATAGTTCTCAACGATATATTGACCACGTTTAATAGCGGCAACATGTGCATTTCTTGAGGCATAAAAATTGGCTACTGACATTTCGTAAGCCGCCATATTATTGCGTAGGTGCAACATTCTTTGACGGGCATCAGGAATATATTGGCTATTCGGGTACTTTTTGATCAATTCAGCAAAGGCATCGTGTGATTTTTCAAAATTATTTTTATTGCGGTTTACTTCAACAGCGCCGGCAAGCCTTTCAATAACAGTAGTTCGTTTTTTCTCAAAAAGAACCACGCCACGCATATAATGAGCATAATCAATATTTTGATGAAGAGGATATTGTCTGATGAAACTATCAACGGCAACACTGGCTTCTTCTGTTGATTTGAGTTTGTTGAGAATGAAAATTCGTTCTAAGCGAGCGCGTTCAGATAAATCACCAAAAGGGTATTTGATAATAAACTCATTATAAGTTTCTAATGCTTGATCAAATTTGTTAGCACCTAATTGTTTGCTGGCACGAGTATAATGCTGGGATTGTGACTCATTAAATATAGAAGTGCCTTTTTTATCTTCTTTGTCGGATGATTTTTGAAAGATAGAGCATCCTGAAAGTGTCATAGCGATTATAATCACTACAGATAAAGCAATATTTTTTGGTTTTCTTGATTTAGTGTTAAATAACATCATTCTTAATTTCGGCAACTTACGTTGTTTAGTTGTATTAGTTGTTTAATATAGCTTGTGTTTAATAGGTGTTAAGTGTGAGTAGCATAGCCTGAATTGCAATCAATTTCATCATGACTTGATGAGAATACATAATATGAATAAGACAACGATAAACTCTGAAAATTCACCTGAAAGTACAACAGAAGATACTTCTTACCAAAAGGCTAAGAAAGCGGCTGAATTGAAAAAACAATCTGATGATCAACTAATGAAACAAGAATCTGTCGACATGCTGGTAACATCATTAGATGAAGACGGTTCTATACAAATCACGACACAGTTTTCTGGACAACGTATTGATAAGGTATTAGGTGAATTATCAGAAGGCGTTTCTAGGAATGCTATTCAACAATGGATAAAAGATGGCCATGTGCTGGTTAATGATAAAACAGTCAAACAGACCTATCGTTTGATGATCGACGATCTAGTGAGTGTTGATGCGCCAGAAATAACGGTTAAGAAAATAGAAGACAGTGAACCGGAAGATTTGCCTATAGATGTCGTTTTTGAAGATGACGATATTGTTATTATAAATAAACCTGCTGGCCTAGTTGTTCACCCTGGAGCAGGCAATGAAAATGGTACATTGATGAATGGAATTTTATTTCATTGGCCAGAGAGTAAAAAATTACCCAGAGCAGGTATTGTCCATCGCTTGGATAAAGATACCAGTGGTTTGATGGTACTTGCTAAGAATGAGCATGCTCGTTTAAATTTGGTTGAACAATTATCTGATCGAAGCTTGAGCCGCGAATACCTAGCGGTTTGTTTAGGTATGCTCATTTCTGGTGCGACGATAAAAAAACCAATGCGCCGAGATAATCATGATCGTCGTAAAATGGCTGTTTGTAAGTCTCATGAAGGCGGTGGCAAAGAAGCCATCACGCATTATCGTATCGAAGAGAGATTTCGCAAACATACATTGGTC
>CALKZN010000156.1 GCA_938002995.1 uncultured Arenicellaceae bacterium
CAGGTGTTGACGCATCGACTATTGCAGGTACAGGCAAAGATGGCCGTTTAACGAAAATTGACGTCGCTGCTGCCGCTGCAAAACCAGCAACAGCAAGCGCGCCTGCGGCCAAACAAAATACCGCTGCACCAGCAGCGCCAAGTGGTGAACGCACTGAACATCGTGAGCCAATGTCGCGCATTCGTACTACCATTGCTCGCCGCTTGAAAGATGCACAAAACACACAAGCCATGTTAACTACCTTCAATGACGTTGACTTGTCTGCTGTGATGGAATTACGTAAGTTATATAAAGAAAGTTTTGAGAAAAAACATGATGCTCGTTTGGGTTTCATGTCATTTTTCGCTAAAGCTTCAGTTGAAGCCTTAAAACGCTTCCCTGCAGTGAATGCTTCAATTGATGGCAATGACATTGTCTACCACGACTATCATGACATCGGCATTGCTGCTTCATCACCACGCGGCTTGGTAGTTCCTGTATTGCGAAGTGTTGGAAATATGAGCTTTGCTGATGTTGAAAAGACAATCGCAGATTACGGACAAAAAGCAAAAAGTGGCAAACTTAGCCTTGCTGAAATGGAAGGTGGTACATTTACCATTACCAACGGCGGTGTGTTTGGCTCCATGCTATCAACACCTATCGTTAACCCTCCTCAAAGTGCAATTCTAGGAATGCATCGTATTGAACAGCGTCCAGTCGCCATCAATGGTGAAGTGGTCATTCGCCCAATGATGTACTTAGCGCTCACTTATGACCATCGCATTATCGATGGCGCCGAAGCAGTCCGTTTCCTAGTCACCATCAAAGAGTGCTTGGAAGATCCTGCACGTCTATTGTTAGAGGTTTAAGGAGAATAGTATGTCAAATAAATTCGATATTATTGTTATTGGCGCTGGCCCAGCAGGCTATGTTGCTGCCATTCGAGCCGCACAATTAGGCTTTAATACTGCCTGTATTGATGATTGGACTGATGCTGAAGGCAAAGCTGCTCCAGGAGGCACATGCCTAAATGTAGGCTGCATCCCTTCTAAAGCCTTATTAGATTCATCTGAAAAATACGCACAGGCTTCACATGAGTTCGCTGATCATGGCATTTCAACAGGAAAACTCTCTGTTGATGTAAAAAAAATGATTGCTCGCAAAGATGCAATTGTCAAACAGTTAACTGGCGGCGTAGCAGGATTGTTCAAAGCCAACAAAATCACATCCATTCATGGTCGCGGTAAATTATTGCAAAACAAAGTCGTCGAAGTTACTGACAATGCTGGCAATGTATCCAGCTATAGTGCTGAAAACATCATTCTAGCCACTGGATCAAAACCTATCGATATTCCACCAGCACCTGTGGATAACAAACTGATTTTAGATAATGCTGGCGCGCTTGATATTAGTGCTATACCTAAAAAGTTAGGAGTTATTGGCGCAGGCGTGATTGGTCTTGAACTTGGTAGCGTTTGGAGTCGCTTAGGCTCTGAAGTAACAATTTTTGAAGCTGCTCCAGATTTTTTACCACCAGTTGATAAGCAAATTTCACGTGAGATGTTTAAAGTGCTCACAAAAAAACAAGGCTTAGATATCAAACTTGGAGCTATGGTTTCAGCTACCAAAGCAACAAAATCCTCTGTCACCGTCAGCTACAACGATAAAGACGGCGAACAAACCGCTAAATTCGACAAACTTATCGTTGCTGTTGGTCGTAAAGCAAATGTTGACGGCATAGTTGACGATACCGTTGGCTTGAAATTTGATGATCGAGGCCGTATCGATGTAGACGACCAATGTAAAACAAATGTCTCAGGCGTTTATGCTATTGGTGATGCTGTCAAAGGCCCTATGCTAGCGCACAAGGGTTCTGAAGAAGGAGTGATGGTAGCGGAAGTAATTGCCGGCCAACACACCAAACTCAATCATGATGTCATCCCTTGGGTTATTTATACACATCCCGAAATCGCTTGGGTTGGTAAAAATGAGGAACAATGTAAAGAAGAAGGCATTCCATATAAAGTCGGCTTCTTCCCGTTTGCCGCAAATGGTCGTGCTTTAGCAATGAATGAAAAAAACGGTCGTGTCAAAATGATTGCTCACAAAGAAACTGATGAAGTAATTGGTGTCCACATTCTTGGCGTTTCTGCATCAGAGCTTCTTGCAGAAGCTGTACTTGCAATGGAGTTCAAAGCTAGTTCAGAAGATATTGCTCGCACTATTCACGGACATCCAACACTCAATGAAGCTTTTCATGAAGCAGCATTGGCCGTTGACAAACGAGCGATACATAAAGCAAATTAAATTATTCAAGGCATAAAACTTAAAAGCCGCATTCCATGAATGCGGCTTTTTTATTTCTTTACACTGAACATATCGGTAAACTCACTCAAAAAATTTGCTGAAAGATCATGAAACCACGACAAAACGAAGCAGAATATCAAGAGATTAAGAAAGTTCTCAAAGGCAGCGATATCAACTCTGAAGAGCAACTTAATGAAAAAATCCAAGGCATGTTTAAAGCCGCTCGGCTTTATTCTTTAATTGGTGGCTTATTAATGATCACACTGTTGTTAATACTTCCAAGATTTTCAATTTTTACAGTGATGCTATTTTGTCTTTTTATGGCATGGTTATGGAGTTCAACTATGGCGAGCAAAAATTATTTTCAACGTTATTTAGACGAAAGCAAAACTGATGAAGCAAACCTTAATGAAACAAACGCTGATGAAACAAACAACAATTAGCCAATAGGATAAAATTTCAGCAAATACATTTCTCTTATCTACGTTTTTACATGGAAGCTTTTCTATCTCTATATTTTGAACAATGAATCGGAATATTTAATGTAATTTACGTAGAGTTAGCTGTTAAGTATTTTTGCTCGCGGTATAATTTGTGTCTACAGCCTGAAACCAAGAACCAACAACAATAAAAATGGTGATATGAGCATAGCCGCAGAAATTTTTAAAGCATATGATATTCGCGGCATCGTCGGCGACACCATAACAGAAGAAACCACTTATCAAATTGGCCAATCAATAGGCAGTGAAGTGATCGCTGCTGGTCAAGATAGTATTGTTATTGGCAGAGATGGTCGCCTTTCTGGCCCAAGCCTAGCAAAAGCACTTGCTGATGGCATACGCGCAACAGGCGTATCCGTTACAGACATAGGAGTAGCACCTTCACCAGTGGTTTACTTCTCAGCCTATCAACTCAACATCTCTTCCTGCGTCGCCATCACTGGCAGTCATAACCCACCGAACTACAATGGCTTTAAAATTGTTGTTGATGGGACAACCTTATCATCCGAACGTATCCAAAAATTGCGTGAACGCATAGAAAGTAACGACCTAGCTCATGGTCTAGGCGGTTTTTCTGAAGTTTCTGTAATTGATGATTATATTGAACGCGTTGTTAGCGATGTAAAGTTACAACGAAAGATGAAAATTGTTATTGATTGTGGCAATGGCGTCGGCGGTGCGACAGCGCCACAATTGTTTCGTGACCTAGGATGTGAAGTCATCGACCTATTCTCTGATGTTGATGGTACATTTCCAAATCATCACCCTGATCCAGCAAAACTAGAGAACCTTCAAGACCTCATTGCTACTGTTCAAGAACACAATGCCGATATTGGGCTAGCCTTTGATGGTGATGCAGACCGCCTTGGTGTTGTAACTCCCAAAGGAGAAGTTATATGGCCTGACAGGCAAATGATTTTATTCTCTCGAGACGTTTTATCACGTAACCCTAATTGCGAAATAATTTACGATGTGAAGTGTAGCCGTACTCTTGCGACTGAAATTGAAGCAGCTGGCGGCAAAGCGACAATGTGGCGAACAGGACATTCATTCATCAAAGCAAAGCTCAAAGAAACAGGCGCAGCCCTTGCCGGTGAAATGAGCGGTCATATTTTCTTCAAAGAACGCTGGTTTGGTTTTGATGATGGCGTCTATGCAGGGGCTCGTTTACTCGAATTATTATCAAAGCAAGATGAATCACCTCAAACCATCTTCGATAATTTGCCTAATACCATCAACACTCCAGAACTACAGATCCAAATGGATAATTTTGGAGAACATTATGAATTAATGAATGAGTTAGCAAAAAATGCTAATTTTCCCGGTGAAAAAGTTAGTACTTTTGATGGCCTACGAGTCGACTTCAATAATGGTTTTGGCTTAATTCGACCATCCAACACCACACCAGTATTAGTCATGCGCTTTGAAGGTGATGACAAAGCAGCACTCGAACAAATTCAATACCAATTTCGTGACTTAATTACTCAAACCAGAGCTTCCATCAATCCACCATTTTGATATATCAAACGTGATGAAT
>CALKZN010000157.1 GCA_938002995.1 uncultured Arenicellaceae bacterium
AATGAAACTTCATGCGATCTTCCAAAAGCGGATGGGTTGCACCATCGACCAAAATCAGACGATTTGATTGTTCTAACAGTTCAATCATTGGCAAGATATAAGATGCACGATCACGCGCATGCGGCTTCAAAGCCCTCTCCCATTGTTTAGTTGAGACAAAATACTGAGCATTTGAGAACAACAAACTAGATTCTTCATCTTCTTGCCATGCGCTTAACAAACCACCCGCATGATCAAAATGCAGATGAGAAAGAATGACAAAGTCAATATCTTCATGGGAATAGCCCAGCTCTGCCAGATGATCAATCAGTACATGATTGCTCTCTTGAACGGCAAAGCGTTCTTTCATTTTTGGGTCAAAAAATGCGCCTACTCCGGTTTCAAACAAAGCAATTTTGCCATCGTCATACTCAACCAATAAGGCGCGAGTAGCCAAATCAATACGATTCTCTTCGTCGGCATCACACCATTTTTGCCACATAGCCTTTGGTGCATTGCCAAACATAGCACCTCCATCTAAACGTTGAGTATTGCCATTCACTGCATAAATTTTCATCGTTTTATTCCTCGTTTGTTCGTTTACGTCATAAGCTGTTAAATCTAAATTATTAAATAGTGATTTAACGACTAGGGAATTTAGGAGCGCGTTTTTCCAGAAAAGCGCCAATGCCTTCACGGCTATCTTCTGATTCAAACACACCTTGAAAACCATCTAATTCAATGCCTAGGCCTTGTTCAACAGTCAAATCAATCCCCGCATTAGTTACTTGTTTGACCACAGCAATCGCAACACCAGAGTTTTTCAGTATTTTCTGCAATGTTTCGTTAGCCGCTTCAAGCATTACTTGCTTGGACTCAAACGACCTCAGCACTAGCCCCAGAGTCTTAGCTTCAACGACATCAACGTTGCGAGCGGTAAACATGATCTCTTTCGCTGCTTGCCTACCAATCAGACGCGCTAGGCGCTGTGTACCACCAAATCCTGGGATAAGACCCAGTTTGACTTCTGGCAAGCCAAATAAAGCGTTGTCAGTGGCATAGATAAAATCAGCACTTATCGCAAACTCGCAACCACCGCCAAAAGCAAAACCATTTACCGCAGCAATCACAGGAATCGGTAAGCTCTCAATAAGGCTTGTTGTATCTTGCCCCAAACGACCAAAGGCCTTACCCTCTTCTCTATTCATTGTACTCATCGCTTTGATATCAGCACCCGCAATGAACGATTTCTCACCTTCACCAGTGATGATCAAACCATGAACGGATGAATCAATAGCGTTTAAGCATGCTTGAATTTCCAGCAATACTTGTTCACTAAGCGCATTCAGATAATCTGGACGATTTATAGTTAACGTCCCAATATGATCAAGAACATCAAAGGTAATTGCCTTAAAGGGTTGTTGTGTTGCTTCAGTACTCATAGAAACCTCTTCCTGATTTACGTCCATATCGACCTGCGAGGACATATTTTTTCAATAAAGGGCATGGACGATATTTGCTGTCGCCTAAGCCTTCATGTAAAACATTCATAATCGCAAGACAGGTGTCCAAGCCAATAAAGTCTGCCAATTCCAGCGGTCCCATCGGCTGATTCGTTCCAAGCTTCATACCCGTATCAATATCTTCAATGCTGGCAACGCCTTCGTAATGCGCATAAATCGCTTCATTGATCATCGGCATCAAGATGCGATTGATCGCAAAACCAGCAACATCATTGACCTTAATGAAGATTTTGTCCATTTGTACAGCCACCGCTTCAACCTTATCAAACACCTCATCTGAGGTTTCTAACCCGCGAATACCTTCAACCAACTTCATGACAGGCACAGGATTCATAAAATGCATACCTGCGACTTTTTCAGGTCGTTGCGTGACTGCTGCAATCTCAGTGATAGAAATAGACGAAGTATTAGTTGCCAAAATTGCCTCTGGCTTCGCTATCTCATCCAGTTGTTTGAAAATATCAAACTTGATAGCTTTGTTTTCAGTAGCTGCTTCGATCAGCAAATCGCAATCATTCAATTGAGTAATATCAGTCGTGGGTGATAACGCTGCTAATGCTTTTTCTGCGATTGCGCTATTCCACTTTTCCTTTTCAACACCTCGATCCAACTGCTTTTGAATAAATTCAACACCAAAGTCCAAACCTTCAGCATTGACATCAAACAGTGTCACAGAAAAACCTGACATAGCGGCAACTTGAGCTATGCCACGACCCATTTGACCTGCACCGACAATGCCTATTTTTTGAATAATTTTAGTCATAATAACCTTTCTGCTTATTCTATTCGTCTAAACCATTTCAACAGCAATGGCTGTTCCTTCACCACCGCCAATACATAAGCTAGCAATGCCTTTAGTTTTACCTGTGCGTTTAAGGGCGTGTAGCAAGGTAACCAAAATTCTCGCTCCTGACGCACCAATGGGATGACCTAATGCCGTAGCTCCGCCATGAATATTAACTTTGTCATGCGGCAGCTTTAATTCATTCATCGCGGCAATGGTGACCATTGCAAAGGCTTCATTAATTTCAAACAAATCTACATCGCCTACTGACCACCCTACCTTCTTGAGTAGTTTTTCAATGGCACCCACCGGCGCATGAGTAAATTTTTCTGGCTCGCGAGCATGCGTACTATGTGCTTTGATCACTGCCATGGGCTGTAAACCAAGCGCTTTTGCCTTATCAGCAGTCATCACCAACAATGCCGCAGCACCATCTGAAATAGAACTCGCATTCGCGGCTGTGACTAAACCGTCTTTTGCAAATGCAGGACGTAAGGTAGGAATTTTTTCTGGCTTACCTTTTTTGGGTTGCTCATCTTCAGTAACAGTTATGTCGCCTTTGCGTGATGAAACGGTTACTGGAAAAACTTCAGCATCAAAGTAACCCTCTTCAATGGCTTCTTTGGCGCGCCTTAGTGATTCAATCGCATAAGCATCCATATCTTCACGCGTTGTTCCGTCTTCTATGGCATTCGCATCAGCAAAACAACCCATCAATTGACCGTCATAAGCATTTTGCAAGCCGTCATAGAACATATGATCTAATATCTCACCATGACCCAAGCGTTGACCACCTCGTGCTTTAGGCAAAAAATACGGTGCAAGTGACATACTTTCCATACCACCCGCAATGGCAATATCAATACCCTCAGCTTTGATTTGGTCATAAGCAAGCATCACTGCCTTCATGCCAGAACCACATACCTTGCTAATTGTTGTGCTGGATGTTCCTAATGGCAAATTGGCACCTAGAGTCGCTTGACGCGCTGGCGCTTGCCCTACACCCGCATTTAAAACGTTACCCATTAGAACTTCATCAATCAAAGCACCATCAATACCCGTATCATCTAACAATGCTTTAATAGCGACAGATCCTAGCTTTGGAGCGCTCACGGTACTGAGTTCTCCTTGAAAGCCTCCCATTGGCGTCCGCGCTGCGCTGACAATTACAATTTCATTCGACATATTTGACCTTTCACTCTGTAGGTTTAATGAAAATAATACTTACTTGTTTCAAGCAAGTATTATTAACAATTAACAGAATAAAAGCAAACGGTCGCAAACTGATGACAAAAAATATTTTAGAAAAGAAAAAATCTAACGTCTGTTACTGCATTAAACTAACTATTAAGAAAAGATTTTTCAATCAAGCTTGATTTTTGATTTGTACATCCAAGTTCTATTTACTTGGTAATAAGATCATGAAATAGCTTAACCTAGAGATCATTCAAAGTTGATAACAGTTACTGAGCTAGACAAATAAAACCAGCAAGTATATGCAAGGCATAAGCCGCAGCTACAAGAGAAGCACTGCATTTATCGATTCACATTACTGAACACATTATGAGCATACAAAAACTACTCGA
>CALKZN010000158.1 GCA_938002995.1 uncultured Arenicellaceae bacterium
CAGTGCAAGCTTGCACGACAAACTCGCTGCATTAGGAGCAACATCACTGTTAAAAAGCTTAGGTTCACTCCAAGAATTGTTGATAAATACTAAACCGCAGAATCATGATCATGTCTGTTATGCCCATAAAATCACCAAAGCCGAATCCCAAATTGACTGGGACAAAAGTGCTCTTGAAATACATCAACGCATCAAAGCCTTTAATCCTTGGCCAATTTGCCAAAGCAACTGTCATGGACAACGCATAAGAATATGGCAAGCAGAAGTAAGTAATCATTTATCTAACTCTCCTGCAGGAACTATTTTAGATATCGACAATAGTGGTATTCATGTCAACTGTGGTGATGGCGTTCTCACTATCCAAATTGTTCAACGTGATGGCAGCAAGCCTATGCCAGTAAAAGATTTTATGAATAGTTCAGACATTAAAGTAGGCGACTGCTTTGATAAATAAAACAACGCATACCAACAATATTTCTGATCTATGAGTCGCCCAATTAAAACTCAACACCCTCGCAGCTTGGCTGCTTTAGTTTGTGAAGCTGTTATTCATGATGGTAAATCGCTGGGCGAAGCTATTGAAAAAATTTTAGAAGGGAAAAATATTTCCCCACAAGATCGCGGTTTTATCCAAAGTTTATCTTTTGGCGTTGTGCGGTGGTATTGGCAGCTTGAAGAACAACTCGAACCACTTTTAAATAAACCGATCAAAAACAAGGAACGTCTTATCAAATACGTTTTATTAATAGGTTTATTTCAAATTCAACACCTACAGACCCCTGCTCATGCAGCTGTCTCAGATACGGTTAAGTGCTGCCAACAACTTGGCAAACAATGGGCCAAAAACCTAGTTAATGCCTGTTTAAGAAATTTTCTACGTCAACTTGATAATGAAGAAATTCAAAGCATTGAGCCAACTGAACATTTTTCTCACCCGCAATGGATGATTGAAAAAATTCAAGCAGCCTGGCCAGAACAGATAAATGACATTCTATTCGCCAATAATCACGCTGCGCCTTTATGCTTAAGGGTAAATCAAAAACGCTGTTCAAGAGACGACTATTTACAGCACTTACATGATGCTGAGATAAGTGCTACAAAAGACCCTCATAGTCCGATTGGAATTCGTTTAGAGAAAAGCTTACCTGTTCAAATGTTGCCTAACTTTGATCAAGGCTGGGCTTCAGTACAAGACACAGCATCTCAATTAATTACACAATTTTTACATGTCTCACAAAAGCAACGCGTTTTAGATGCTTGCGCTGCACCAGGAGGCAAAACCAGCTTAATCATGGAAAATTCTCCAAATGACATTTTGATGCATGCGATTGATATTAGTAGTGAGCGCAATAACCGTCTTGAAAATACCTTAACGCGCTTAAACTTGGACGCACAAATAATCTCGGGTGATGCTAGCAAGCCTGAGCAATGGTGGGATAAAAAGCATTATCAACGTATTCTCGTTGATGCTCCATGCAGCGGCTTAGGCGTAATCCGACGTCACCCAGATATAAAACATTTACGTCAAAAAGATGACTTGATTGAATTACGCAAATCTCAAATAGCTATTTTAGATGCCTGTTGGAAGCTACTCGATGAAGAAGGCATCCTGCTCTATACTACTTGTTCAATTTTACCTGAAGAAAACGAAGAGCAAATTGATGCTTTTTTACAAAGAACAAGCAACGCAAAAATATTACCTATTGATCATCCAACCGCAATTACACTCGCCTTCGGCAAACAAACATTACCTGGCATTTCTGACATGGATGGCTTCTACTATTGCCTTCTCTCTAAACAGCCTGAATAATCAACATATGAGGCTGACATCAGAGAACAATATTTCATTAAAGAAAAAATCTTTTGCGAAAATTTCGCTTACTATATTGTTTGTTATTTCATTAGCTTTCAGCATTACCTGTTCGGCAAAAAACCCAACGCGTTTTTCAGTGATAAATGTAACTGCTTCAGCTTCTGACAAAGGAATTCAAACTCTGAGTCGCTTTCAACTATCTCTTTCTACCAGAGCCTATGATGCTATCGATCATGGCGTACCGGTTGATATTGTTTTAAGTTATGCCGAGCCTAAAAAGCGTTTTTGGGGAACCAGTTACAAAACTATAGATAAGAAAACCTTTAGACTTTCTAGACATGTACTATCAGATAATTATCAGCTACATGATTCAACGGCCTTCCAAACTCATCAATTCATCACCATTGATGAAGCCTTGAAACATATTTCTATCTTTCAAATTAAAAATTTAGACAATATTTCTAGCACTGAAATTGCGGTGAGAGTTCATTTAGATACTTTCAATTTACCCCCTCAAATCAGAGCTAGTGCTTTTTTCTCAGGCAGTTGGCGTCATGACAGCCTTTGGACTGTTTGGAATATTTCATCATGACTGTAGCTCATCTGTTAAAAGCCGTCTCTAGACCATTAGTATTGCTAGGCATCGCTACGCTCTTAGTTATTTTCCTGTCTTATCAAATCGCAAATTCATTTCAAAGTAACATTTCCGGTCAAGAACATTATTGGATCATTGTTGCGACCGTTGTTGGTATCATTATCTTATTGCTATTAGTGGTTATCAACTTCGCCGTTTTATTCAGGCAATACCGTCGTGGAGAAATAGGCTCCAAGTTATCTTTACGCCTAATCAGTGTATTTTTACTATTAAACTTACTGCCACTGTTTATGGTCTACTTCTTTGCGGTGCAATTTCTAAACAAAGGAATTGATAGCTGGTTTGATGTACGTGTAGAACAAGCAATTGACGATGCGGTGTTACTTGGAGAAACCTCGCTTGAAGCTATTAAACAGGACATGATCAAGGAAATGAGCCAACACACGGATTCAATTTCAAATGTCTTTTCTTCAGCAGAACTTGCCCGACGTTTGAATGAAATCGCAGAAAAATTTGACTATTCTGAAATAACCTTATTGTCCAATAATGGTCAAATACTTATCTCCAGTTTCAATACTGATAACAGCTTATTAAAAAATGCACCTAATTTCGTTGCACTTGCTCAAATAAGAAATGGCAACACTTTTGCTGAAATTGAGTCTGTCAGCGAATTTTCCCAACAATTAAAAGTAATTACACCTGTTTTTAGCAGCAATATCGGCATTCCACCTCGCGCACTACAAGCGGTAAAACCTCTGCCATTACGCTATGCAAAATTAGCTCAAACAGTTGAATCAGCAAAAAAACAATACACTCAAATGCAATTCGCTAGAGAACCATTACGTCTTAGTTTGATTTTGACTCTAACATTAATCTCTTTAGCCTCATTGCTACTCTCAAACTTAGCTTCATTTTATATTTCACGGCGAATTGCTAAACCTCTAAGCGTACTTGCTTCTGGCACAAAAGAAGTTGCCGCAGGAAATCTAGATACACAGCTGCCTGTTCCAAGCAACGACGAAATAGGCATTCTAGTTAGCTCATTCAATGATATGACACAGCAACTTAGCCATGCCCGTCAACTAGCTCATCAAAGTCAATCCGAAACAGAAGCCCAGCGAGAATATTTAGAAACGGTACTCGCAAACTTATCCTCTGGCGTTATCTCTATTAATGAAGAACTACGTTTAGAAAGTTGTAATCCTAGAGCAAGTAAGATTCTAAATATCGATCTAAACAATGATATTGATAGTGAAATTGCAGACCTCAGATATAAATATGAAAATCTAACTCCTTTCTTTGAAGCAATTTATCACGCCGCTAGTAAGTCAATGCCAAACTGGCAAGATGAAAGAACGGTGATGGGAAATAAGGGCAAACAATTCCTTATTATTCAGGGTACACAACTACCACATCAACAAAAATCTACCGTTGTCGTTTTTGATGATGTGACAAACTTGATCCAGGCTCAAAAAGAAGCCGCATGGGGCGAAGTCGCACGACGATTAGCACATGAAATCAAAAACCCTTTAACACCAATACAACTTTCAGCAGAACGCATTAAGACTAAATTTTTCAATCAAGTTGATGAAAAAGATCAAGCAATTTTAGAAAAAACGACACGCACAATCGTTCAACAAGTAGAAGCATTGAAAAACATGGTTAGCGCCTTCTCAGATTACGCGCAAGCCATAAATGTCGAACAAAAACCGGTCAATATTAATCTACTATTAGAAGATATTGCTGAACTTCATCATGGCACACTCAATAACTGCCAAATGACCTTAGACTTAGATAAAAAACTCCCCGAAATCCAAAGCGATGCCGATGCACTCAGGCAAGTCTTCAATAATCTAGTACTCAATGCTATGCAATCGATGGAAGACCAAAAGCACTCTGCTTTGACCATCATCAGTGAACGCCATCAAGAACCCTCTGGTGATTTTATCACTATCAAAATCATCGATTTGGGTCCAGGAATTAAACCCGAGCTTAGAGAAACCTTATTTGACCCCTATGTTAGTTCGAAAAAGAAAGGTTCAGGTCTTGGTTTAGCTATCGTAAAGCGTATCACTGAAAATCTAGGCGGCATCGTTTGGGCTGAAGAAAATTCACCCAATGGAACTCAGTTTATCGTTCGCTTGCCTGTTGAGGCTAGCTAAGAAAACCACAATCACCTCGTCAGAACAACACTATTAATGTCTACTCTTCAGACTTCATCCTGCACATCAGCTTTCACCATAAGCGATAGTGAATATGTTATAAAACAATCATGAAACAAGAAAAAATCTTAATCATTGATGATGAACCAGATATCCGTTCAATCATTACAGACATTCTTGAAGATGAAGGTTATCAAATTGAATCCGCTGAAAATGCCGCTGAAGGCAATGAAAAATTTAATGACTTTCAACCTGATCTAGTTTTGCTAGATATTTGGATGCCTAATAGTGATAGTAGTGACGATGAAGGTAATGAAGGCCTCAAACTATTGGAACACTGGAAAAATGTCGGATCATTAAATCAACCTGTGATCATGATCTCAGGGCATGGCAATGTTGAAACCGCAGTTGAAGCAGTTAAAAACGGCGCTTATGACTTTCTTGAAAAACCGTTATCAACATCAGCATTAATGTTGACCATCAATCGCGCTCTAGAAACTGAAAGACTCCGCAAGGAAAATGAACGCTTACGACAAGAATCAGGCCAACAACATGAACTTATTGGTAGCAGCCCAACCATCAATGAAGCCCGCCGACAAATTCAATTAATTGGAGCAACTGATAGCTGGGTATTGCTCACTGGTGAAGTTGGTACAGGCAAAAATATTGCTGCTCGAAGCTTACATATAGCTAGTCATCGCATTGGTGCCTTTGTGCAATTGAACCTAGCTGCCATTCCTGCTGAAAATATTGCTACTCGTTTGTTTGGTGTCGAATTTGATGGGCAGCAACAAATAGGTTGTTTTGAAGAAGCACACCTAGGCACACTCTTTATTAATGAAGTGCTTGATATCGATTTAGAAACCCAAGGAAAATTATTAAGCGCTTTACAAGATCAACGATTTTTACGCGTAGGTGGTAAACAATTTATTGAATTCGATGTGCGCATTGTTGCCGCCACTAATGGCGATATCGATGAAGCTGTTAGCAAAGGATTATTTCGTGAAGACTTATACTTTCGTTTAAATGTCATTCCAATTCGTGTCCCTTCGTTGCGAGAACGCAAAGAAGACATAGAAGAAATTGCCAAGTTCCATATTGCTCGCTTAGCAAAACAAAACAACCTTAAACCTCGTGAGATAGACTCAGAAGCATTAGTATCTATGTTGGAATATAGCTGGCCTGGAAATGTCCGACAATTGATCAATGTTGTTAATCGCCTACAATTACTGAACCCAAACGCAGTCATAACTGCGGAAGAATTCATTTCCTCTGTTGATCGTGAGATAGGTACTTCCAATAGTAGTGACAGCCTGACAATTCCAAACTATTTTGAACTTTCAATGCGTGAGGCACGAGATAGTTTTGAATCTTTGTATCTACAATATCAGCTCAATAAAGTTGATAATAATGTTTCTCAATTAGCAAAAAATATTGGCATGGAAAGGACGCATTTATATCGAAAACTCAAAACACTCGGCATTGACACCAAAAAATAATACAAAAAAAGCGAGCTTCCCTTGATTATATAACCAAGGGAAGCTCGCTTTTTAATGTAAAAATACTATTTTTTTAGCTATAAACAGATTCTTTTTTGAAATGTTTTGTCAGCATGTAGTAAACCACGGCACGATATTTACTAGGGTTTGATTTCCCATAAGTATTCAATACTGATTGAATCGCATCATCCAAACTTGCGCTATCTGCAAGGCCTAGCTTTTTGATCAAAAAGTTATTTTTCACAGTTGCGCACTCTTTAGGGTCTGAACCTGAAACCGTAGAAGCATCGCGATTGTAAATTGAAGGACCGCAACCAATAGTCACCTTTGTTAGTAAATCCATGTCTGCTTTGACACCGCATTTATTTTTTAAATCATCAGCATATTTTGCGATTAAATCATCACGTTTACTCATTATTATCTCCTAATGTTTTATTATCTTTGATTAACGTAAAAACACTATACAAGAGCATGTTTACAACACCAAGTCAGATAAACTCTCAGTAATAAAGAATTTACTTAAATTGACATTCATCTTTTTTTATAAAATTTCTCCTCACCTTCAGGCCTAGTCTTAAAACGCTTATGTGCCCATAAATACTGTTCTGGCATCAAGCGAACCATGGCTTCGATTGCCTGATTTTGTTTCAAGGTGTCTTGAAAATCATCACCTAATGGATAGTCAACCAACGGTTCATGCAACCGCACTCGCACGCCTTTACCTTTTTCAAGGATTTCGATAGAACAAGGTATAACTGTTGCATTAGACATTTTCGCGATTTTACCCAACATATCAAATGAGCTCGCTTGAACACCAAAAAAAGGGACAAACATGCCTTTTCGGCCCGCATCTTGATCTGGCAAATAGCACATAGGAATGCTTTTTCTTAACAGCTTCAACATTTTCCTTAAAGGTTCTTTACGTTCAATCAAATACCCTCCAAAGCGAGTACGGCGTGTCACAACAAAATGATGCAGTAAGGGGTTTTTTGCATATTGAAACATCGCCATCATTGTCCTCTCAATTGACATGAGAATGGCGGCCATCTCAAGTCCAACAAAATGAGGCATTAATACAATCGAATTTTTCCCTTCTGCAGTCAGTTGATCTAACATTTTCGCATCAATATCAACTAATCTTTTACAACGCTCCACTGGAGCCCACCAAGCAATACCCGTAAAAAATAAGGCTTGTGTCCCTAATTGAAACGATCGTTTAGCCGTCGCTTTTATCTTACTAGATGGCCAATCTGGAAAACATGTAGCAAGGTTTTGTTCGGCAATTTGCCGCCGACTTTTGTATAAATAATAAATTAACGCACCTAGCATATCTGACAAAAATGCAACTACTGGCCAAGGCAGACTGCTAATAAAACGCAACAAAAAAAGACCAAACCAAGTTGGCCAGTATTTAGGTAAGAAAAATGATGCTTTCAAAATGAATCCTTAGAGAAACAATTTATGTAGTATTTCTTAGTGATAATATCGTTAATAAAGTTTTGTTAACACTATAATGGTGACGTTAAATTACATTATAACCTTCAATATAAATTATCCCACAATTGCCACTGATTTGGCCTGAATCACTTTCGAACCCCATTTACATGAAAAACTACGCAAGCTTTGTCAACCGTTTCCGTTATTTAGTAATTCTTCTATGCCTTGGTTTAACCTTCCTTTTTGCTAACGGGGCAGGAAAATTATTTGCCAACCCTGATAATGATTACCGCACATTTTTCAGCAATGATAATCCAGAGTTATTAGCCTTTGACTTTATTCAAAATAATTTCACTAAATCAGATAATGCATTATTTGTTGTTGCGCCTAAATCGGGTGATGTTTTCAATCAAACATCACTTGAAGCCATTCAATGGCTAACCGACGAAGCATGGCAACTCACACATAGCACTCGCGTTGACTCTATTGCTAATTATCAACACACAGAAGCCGAAGGTGACGAGCTGATTGTCTCCGAGCTTTATGAAGATTCAAATAGCTTACAAAACGCAGACTTCAAACGCATTCAAAATATTGTCTTAAATGAACAGTTATTAGTAAAACGTTTAATTGCTGATGATGGTCGCGCAGCAGGAATCAATGTGACATTCACATTACCTGATGATGCAGATCAAACAATTGAATTCACAACGATAGCCGAAGAGATTTACGCAATTCGTGCTGCCTTCAAAGAGAAGTTTGTTGATCATGATATTTATCTCACTGGTATTGTCATGATGAATCAAGCGTTTGGCGCAGCTGGAGAAAGTGATGCGAAAAATTTAATGCCACTGATGTATCTCGTTGTTTTAGTGATTCTCATAGTTATGTTGCGAGCTACCGTTCCTGTAATAAGTACAATGATGCTGATTATTTTTTCAATTATTTGGGCTTATGGGTTTGCCGGATATGTGGGCATCAAACTAACTTCACCGATGTTTTCAGTGATGAATATTGTACTGACATTAGCGATAGCAGACGGCGTGCATTTATTGATGACATTTGTACAAGGCATGCGCAATGGCTTAGACAAAGTTACCGCTATGGATGAGAGTTTACGTATCAATGCATGGCCTATTTTCTTAACTAGTGTCACAACAGCCATTGGTTTCATGACACTCAATTTCTCTGAAACGCCTCCATTTAATGACTTAGGCAACTCTTCTGCATTTGGTGTAATGGCTGCATGGTTTATGTCCATGACCTTCTTACCTGCGATGATTTATGCGCTTCCAGTCAAAATCAAACCGCAAGAAACGAAATCCAGCAAATTTATGTCTCAATTTGCGGAATTCGTGATTGCTAAAAGAAACGCTATCTTATTAGCTTTTGTGCCCATCTCCATTGTTATTTTATTTGGTGTTACTCAAAACGAATTAAACGATGATTTCGTCAAATATTTCGATGAACGTATTGAATTTCGTACGGACACTGACAGTGCCTATGAAAAATTAACGGGTATCAATAATATTCAATATTCATTACCTGCAAAAAGCAGCAACGGCATTTCTGACCCCGAATATCTAGCTGTACTAGAAAAATTTGTGGAATGGAATCGTCAGCAAAAAAACGTGATGAATGTGGATAGCATTAATGATGTTTTTAAACGCTTGAATAAAAATATGCATAGCGATGATCAGGAATGGTACAAAATTCCTGACAATAAAGAACTCGCCGCACAGTATTTATTACTCTATGAATTATCCTTGCCGTATGGCCTAGATTTGAACAATCAAATTGATGTTGATAAAGCGGCAACACGCATCACTATTACCACAGAAAACGTGACGAATAATGAAATCATGAAGATTGCCAATGATGGCAAACAGTGGCTCAAAGACAATGCTCCTGAATATATGCACTCAATTGGCGCTAGCCCAACCGTGATGTTTGCCAATGTTGCCAAGCGCAATATCAATACCATGCTGTTCGGTACCTTAATTGCCTTAGTCCTTATTTCTATTATCCTCATCTTTGCATTAAAGTCCTTAAAAATTGGCTTGCTTAGCCTCATCCCTAATTTATTACCCATCGGCTTAGCCTTTGGTGTATGGGGCTATCTAGTTGGTCAGATTGGCTTAGCATCTTCAGTAGTCGCTGCGATTTGTATGGGTATTGTGGTTGATGACACGGTACACTTTTTGAGTAAATATTTGCGTGCTCGTCGTGAAAAAGGGCTAAATGCCGAAGACTCTATTCGTTATGCATTCTCAACCGTGGGAATCGCATTATGGGTAACTTCTTTAGTGCTTGTGCTTGGCTTTTTGGTATTAGCAAATTCATCTTTCTTAATCAATTCACAACTCGGACAATTGGTCTTTCTTACTATTTCACTAGCATTAATTACTGACTTTTTATTATTACCTCCATTATTGATGTGGTTAGATAAAGACAAAGAGTGAGAAAATGGCAAGAAATTGTTACTTTTAACGGTCATCATATTATGACTAAATAGAATAAAATGTTAAAAAATGAATAGAAGAAATTTATTAAAAATTATTCCTATAGGCTTATTGATGACTGGTGGCGTAGTCGGCTTAGGTAAATTATTTGCTGCGCAAAAAAAATCTCCTGAAGCGCAAACAGTAGATAATAAAGCTCCTAAAAAAATGATTACTCTTGATGAATTAAAAACACTTGAGCGTGATCCAGAAAGAATCACTCCGATAGCATTAAGTGATGATGATTGGAGTAAAGTTTTATCGCCCAATCAATTTGTAATATTACGAAAAGCGGGTACTGAGCGCCCAGGAAGCAGCCCTCTGGATAATGAAAACCGTGAAGGGCAATTCGTATGTGCAGGTTGTGGATTAGCACTATTTGAATCAAACACGAAATTTGATAGTGGCACTGGTTGGCCAAGCTTTTATGATGTTATTGATGGTCATATGGGCACTTCAACAGATTGGAAAATTGGCTATCCTCGAACTGAATACCATTGCGCTCGCTGTGAAGGCCACCAAGGTCATGTATTTAAAGATGGGCCTCGTCCAACAGGCTTACGTTATTGCAACAATGGCTTAGCCATAAAATTTATTCCTGCGGATTCGACTAGCTAGTTTTCTTAGCATTCAAGGTTAAACCTTCAAAGGCAAAGATGACTTCTCGCTCAATCGTTAAGGTAGTCATCTTTGTCTTTTTTTTATACTGCCAAGCTGCTAACGCTAAATCAAACTCAGCACTAAACAATTACCAGCGCCATGACATCCATGGTTGGCAGTTAATGATCTCTAATGCTGTTAAAGGCGATAAAGCGCTTTATCAACGAATTTTAAAACAAGTAGAAGCTGACCTAAATAACATTGTCGATGTCATGCCAGAATGGTCATTACCTTATTTACGCAAAACACCCATTTGGTTCGAAAAGAAAATGCCTCCACCGTTTGGTAATAATTTATTTTTCAATGGCTCTAAAAAAGGTAGTGCTAAATATGGTATTCAACATTTATATGGTGGCGTTGTCGCTGGAAGTACAAAATCATATTTAGCTGTTGCCGGAATTCATCCGTGGCAACTCCTACACGAATTGACCCATGCTTATCATCAATTTGTGGCCAAACATTCTTATCAGCCCATTCTTAACGCCTATCAAAACACCATAAAGAAAAATTTACATACTTCAGGCAATCAATATGCCCGCAAGAATCATAAAGAATATTTTTCAACACTCACTGAAGCATATTTTGGAATAGATGCTAACTACCCGCATAACCGCAATGAACTAGCTAGACACGATCCAATCGGCTATTGCGCAATTGTTAAAGCCTGGGGAATGGTAGGTAAACAAAGAGGTAAGCCACCTTTGCTTTGCATGCAATAAACATTATATTACTTTAAAAATTTTCCTAAGATTTTTAAAGTTTTACTAGCATTAACTAGGTCTGTATAGGTGTCTATATCAAATTCATTTTCTAGATAAGTGAAACTCAAATTTACTTTTTTTGCTTTCTCTAAACTATCTTCTAAGACACTTTCCTGACCCCATGTTTGATTTGAAAAAAGCATCTCTTGAGATTGCTGTAAACCCAACAAGTAGTATCCTCCATCATCTGTTGGCCCAAGCACATCCTGCCCCCGATCCAATTCAGAATGCGCCATCAATAAATTTCCAGAAGGTACATGAGGAACATCACAACCCATAACTGCGCAGGGATAACCAACAGCTTCCATCGCTGAAAACATTTTTCTTCCTAAGTCGCCATCAACTTGATTAATATGATCTACTTCATATCGATTCAACTGCTGTTGGATAAAACTGTCATTTACGTCAGGCCATACTGCCAATATCACTTTTCCTGGCCAGTGTTCGGTCGCCAATGCCAATGTTTCACTCAGGAGAACCTTTGCAACTTCTGCTGCTTGTTGCATGCTCAAATCAGGAGTAAGTCTGGTTTTTACATTTCCCGCAATAGGTATTTTGGCAAATAAGATAAGTGGTATATCAGACATAATAATTCCTATCTAATCTGTCTATAACGATCTGCTAGTTTGTTTGGATTAGCGCCAAAGAAATATGCTAATCGAAAGCCCCACATCATTAGAACTGTTCGAATAACTCCATTTTTCAGCCAACGTCTTGCACTTGTAGTCACTTTAAATTTACTACAATATGGGCTTTCGCTCTCCAAGGCGCGCTTACTAAACTCTATATCTTCCATCAAAGCAATATCAGCAAAACCATCGAGTTTTTCAAAAAAAACCCTTCGTATAAACAATGTTTGATCACCGGTGCTAATACCGGTTATTCGTGAACGCCAGTTGATAAACCAAGCAACAATAGCCATCCGCCAATCTTGTTCCTGAAAACGAATATCAAACCTTCCCCAAACATTCTGCTCAAGACCTTTTTCAATTTCCTGACGACATCCATCAGCAATTACTGTATCGGCATGAACGAACAACAGAGTTTGATTTTCCGCCTGCTTTGCGCCTGCATTCATTTGCTTTGCTCGGCCGGCCTCAGATTGAGTCACTAATAATTGAGTAGCTTCACCCAATTTTTGTGTTTGTTCTAGCTCTTTTAGAAAACGCCAGCTGTCATCGGTGCTACCACCATCTACAAAAATGATTTGTTCAAACGAAAAATGCCCAAACTGAGCTAACAGTTTGGACAAATTTTCTCGTTCATTGAGTACTGGAACAATAACGCTAATGCGGTGTGTACCAGACTGTTTGTTCATTTTTTCAATAAGATTGTTAATCAGCAATCAAGCCTTATCTTCGTTTTGCCAAGGTCCGTAGACGTAGCGCATTTAATTTAATAAAGCCCTCTGCATCCGCTTGATTGTATGCACCTCCGTCATCTTCAAAGGTTGCAATCGCTTCATCAAATAATGAATCATGTTCAGATTGACGACCTACAATACTGACATTACCTTTATATAATTTGATCCGCACTTTACCATTCACATATTCTTGCGATTGATCAATCATCACTTGTAGCATTTCACGCTCAGGACTCCACCAATAACCGTTATAAACGAGTTTGGCATATCGTGGCATCAATTCATCCTTAAGGTGTGTCGCTTCACGATCCATGGTTAATGATTCCATGGCACGATGCGCACGTAACATAATCGTACCTGCGGGTGTTTCATAACAGCCACGAGACTTCATGCCAACATAACGATTTTCAACAATGTCATCACGACCAATGCCGTGTTCACCACCAATTTTATTCAGGTGCTCCATCACCGTTGCAGGTGACATTTTTTCACCATCAATAGCGACAATATCACCTTTAACAAATTCTAATTCTACATATTGAGCCTTGTCAGGTGCTGCTTCAGGGGAAACTGTCCATTTCCACATTGATTCTTCTGCTTCAGCCCAAGGATCTTCCAAGATGCCACCTTCATAAGAAATATGTAACAAATTAGCATCCATAGAATATAAGGACTTACCATCAGCTTTTTTCTCAACTGAAATGTTGTGCTGATCCGCGTAAGCAAGCAAGCGATCGCGTGAATTCAAATCCCACTCACGCCATGGTGCAATGATTTGGATATCTGGGCGTAATGCATATGCGCCCAATTCAAATCGAACTTGATCATTGCCTTTGCCAGTTGCACCATGCGAGATTGCATCGCCCTTTTCAAGGTTAGCAATTTCAATGAGGCGTTTAGCGATCAATGGTCGTGCAATTGATGTACCTAAACGATATTCGCCTTCGTAAATGGCATTGGCACGCATCATTGGATAAACAAAGTCACCTGCAAATTCTTCGCGCAAATCATCGATATAAATCGCAGAAGCTCCCATCGCTTCTGCTTTTGCACGGGCAGGCTCAACTTCTTCACCTTGGCCAATATCAGCCGTAAAAGTAACTACTTCACATTGATATTCATTTTGTAGCCATTTGAGAATGATAGATGTGTCCAAGCCTCCGGAATAGGCGAGAACCACTTTGTTAACCTTAGTCATGCTGTGCACCTGCTTGTTTATGCGTTTCACGATTGAGGGCGCTAGTGTATTCGTTCTTCAGTATAGGTCAAGTCTTACCTATATTTAACTGTAATAAATCTATCTTTTTTGAAAGCATTCGGTCTATAAGCATTTCCTTATATGTATGGACATACAAACTCTTTATTAAATGCATAGGCTGGATAATTATGGGGATTTTTATTTTTTTTATTTTCGTACTTTCGAGTATCTATATTCACTATCGTGGCAAGGTTCGTCACTCGTTCAAACGGCAGCTGACCAGTCATACGAATTTGACAGCGCCATATAATGTTTTTACGTATCTCTTTTCAAAAGTTCCAGACACGGCGTATATTGATAAAAACCAATTCGAAAGTGCTAAGATTTTTGATGAACATTGGGAAACGATAAGAGAAGAAGCAAAAGCGTTATATGCGTCCGAACAAATTACACAATCGGATTCCGTTGATGATCTTGCGTTTAATTCTTTTTTTAGAACGGGTTGGGGACGCTTCTATCTTAAATGGTATGACGATTTCCTACCTTCTGCATTAGAGCATTGTCCAAAAACGATTGAACTAATTAAAAGCATGCCTGACATCAATGCTGCTATGTTCGCATCATTACCTCCAGGTGCAAAATTAGTCCCACATCGTGATCCATTTGCAGGTTCTCTTCGCTACCACCTAGGATTAATGACACCAAACTCTGAAGATTGTTATATCAACGTCGATGGTGAGGATTATCACTGGAAAGATGGTGAAAGCGTGATGTTTGATGAAACCTATATTCACACCGCTGAAAACAAAACAGATCAGCCAAGAGTCATTCTATTTTGTGATATCAACCGACCGTTACGCTACCGTTGGGCAAATACTATTAATCGTATTGTGTGCAATACAATTATTAAAGCCAGCGCTTCCAAAAATGTCGCCGGCGAAAAAGTCGGCATTCTGAATCACTTTTTTAAGCAAATTTATAAGATTCGTGATGCCGGAAGAGCACTCAAAAAGTGGAATAGGAAAATTTACTATGGCGTTAAGTACTTTGTTTACTTCGGTTTAATTTATCTGGTTTTTTTCTAAAATTTTTAAAACTAATAAAACTCAAGCGATAGAGTCCCATAATGCTTTAACCATGGGACTCTGCAAACGTTTTTTGCGAACACAAAATCCAATTTCAATTGGTGCCAAATTAGGTTGTAAGTCAATAATATCGACTTGCTCTGCAAGAGGACTATTCTCAACAACTATCTTCGGAACCAGTCCAATACCAAAACCTAAACTCACCATGCTGACAATTGCCTCATTCCCTCCCACTTGAGCATAGATATTAGGTGAAATTTCTGCTTGATTTAACCAAGCATCAAACTCTTCACGAAATATGCCTTTTTCTGGCAAAATCATGGGCACATCCTGCCAAATTGATTTCTCCCAATCCAGAGGCATCTGAGTATTAAATTGCTTTTGAAACCCTTTATTTCGAGGTGCTATCAACACCAGTGGCGTCTGTCCTAACTTTTCAAAAGCTAAGCTCGCAGGCATTCTTCTCGGTTTAGCGGCAATGGCAATATCTTCTTGATCAGTCAAAACACGGCTAATAGCATTGTCTGTATCTCCTGTGTGTAAAATGATTTCAATTTTTGGGTAGTCCAGCCTAAATTGCATCAGCACTTCATGCAAAAAACTATAGCTAGCTGTGACCGAACAATACAAACTGATCGTACCTTGCAGTTGATGTTTATCTTGCGACAAAGAATCTTGCAACTGTTGCCATTGTTGCAAGCTATCTCGCGCAAATTTCTGAAACCGCACTCCCTCATTTGTGAGTTCTACTGAACGATTATCACGCAAAAATAATTCACATTTCAGCTGTTCTTCTAGGTGTCGAATGGACCTAGATAAAGTCGATGGGCTGATATGCAGCGCTTGACTCGCTTTGCCAAAATGTAAGGTCTCACTGAGTATTAGAAAATATTGTAACGATTTATAGTCATTCATGATTTCATTTTATGCAACACAATATTGCAAATATATCATTTTACGCAACACAACTAAATCATTACAATCGCCGTCTGTTTAATATTCTATTCAATTTACTTCATTTATAAAAAGAGACATTACTATGGCTATGCAAGTTTATTACGATAAAGATTGCGATCTATCGATCATTCAAGGCAAAAAAGTTGCCATCCTAGGTTACGGTTCACAAGGCCATGCACACGCATGCAACCTTAATGATTCAGGCGTTGATGTTGTCGTTGGCCTTCGCCCTAATTCTGGATCAATCAAAAAAGCCGAAGCACATGGCTTGAAAGTTGATACTGTTCCAAATGCTGTTGCTAGCGCTGATGTTGTGATGGTTTTAACACCTGATGAATTCCAATCAGTTTTATACAAAGAAGAAATCGAACCAAACATCAAACAAGGAGCAACTCTTGCATTTGCTCATGGTTTCGCAATTCACTACAATCAAGTCACTCCTCGTGCCGATTTAGACGTCATCATGATCGCGCCAAAAGCGCCAGGCCATACTGTTCGTAATGAATTCGTAAATGGCGGCGGTATTCCAGATTTAATTGCTATCCAACAAGACGTTTCAGGTTCTGCTAAAGACGTTGCGCTTTCATACGCATCGGGTGTTGGTGGCGGTCGTTCTGGCATCATTGAAACAACCTTCAAAGATGAAACCGAAACAGATTTGTTTGGCGAGCAAGCTGTACTTTGTGGCGGAGCAGTAGAACTTGTAAAAATGGGCTTTGAAACTTTAACAGAAGCTGGTTATGCGCCTGAAATGGCCTATTTTGAGTGCCTACATGAATTAAAATTGATTGTTGATTTGATGTATGAAGGTGGTATCGCCAACATGAACTACTCAATATCTAACAATGCAGAATTCGGTGAATATGTCACTGGACCAAAAGTGATCAATGAAGAATCTCGCAAAGCAATGCGTCAAGCATTGAAAGACATCCAAGACGGTGAATATGCGAAACAATTCGTTGCTGAAGGCCAATTAAACTATCCTTCAATGACAGCTCGTCGTCGCAACAATGCAGCACATCCAATTGAAACTGTGGGTGCACAACTTCGTGGAATGATGCCTTGGATTCAAGCAAATAAAATTATTGATCAAGATAAGAACTAATTTTCTTGAAAAATAACAATTTGGGAGATTAATCAAGAAAATACTACAACAGCATTGCCTAACGGCTTTGTAAATTGCGGTAGATTCGGTAAAATACTCTCCCAACAGTGAAAAGCGCCCAAGTTGGGCGCTTTTTTTGTTTTAACGGCAATTTTTAATGTTGTATAAAATACTGACGCATCCAAAAGTGATGCAAACCTTTTCGACAGGATTGTGCTAAAAATGTTCAAAAAATTATTACAGCGCTTCAAGGCGCAACAAAACACTGCGACCACGGAATCTTCAAACTTGATGATGACATACAATCGCCTACCCATTGCTTTTGAACGCGGTGAAGGCATGCGCTTGTGGGATCAAGACGGTCGCGAATATCTTGATGGATTGGGTGGAATTGCTGTGAATATTCTTGGTCATCAACACCCTGAATTTACCGCTTCAGTTAAAACTGCTGCTGATACTGTTTTGCATGTGAGCAACCTTTATCAAATTCCTGCTCAAGAAGCTTTGGGCAGCAAACTGTGCCAGATAACTGGCATGGACAGAGCATTTCTATGCAATTCAGGTACAGAAGCTAATGAAGCCGCATTAAAAATCGCTCGCAAGTATGGCAATGAGAGAAACATTGAAAACCCTGTTGTCGTGACTGCCACAAATTCATTCCATGGCCGTACCATGGCTGCACTTGCTGCAACGGGTAACGATGCAGTTAAAAAAGGTTTTGAACCAATGCTATCCGGTTTTATTCATGTTCCTTACGATGATCCTGTTGCTATTCAAAACCTCGCTGATAACAAAAATATTGTTGCTGTCATGCTTGAACCTATTCAAGGTGAAGCAGGCATCGTTATGCCAAAAGATAACTATTTTGAACGCGTTCGAGAAATTTGTACTGCAAACAAGTGGCTTCTTATTGCCGATGAGATTCAATCAGGCATGGGCCGAACCGGTATTTGGTGTGAACATCAACGTAAAGGCGTCAAAGCCGATGTGATGACTTTTGCCAAAGCTCTTGGCAATGGTATCCCAATTGGAGCTTGTTTAGCTCGTGGCGATGCTGCCAATGTCCTTCAAGCCGGCAATCACGGCACTACTTTTGGTGGTAACCCATTTGCTTGTTCAATTGCACTAAATGTCATCCATATTTTAGAAAGGGATCAATTACTCACTAATGCAGAGGCAATGGGTAAATACTTGATAGATTCATTACACTTACATTTGGATGAATATTCTTCAGTTGTGAACATTCGTGGCCAAGGCTTAATGCTCGCTTTAGAACTGGATCAAGCATATCCAAACCTTTCTCAACTGCTCT
>CALKZN010000159.1 GCA_938002995.1 uncultured Arenicellaceae bacterium
GTACATCATTAGTCAACAAGGAGCCTAAGCTGCATTGCTTTACCTTGGAGCAAACTTGAGCTTTATAGTCGCTATAGTTTTGGGCACTGGCTGTTGTGCTGGCCATTATCAGACCAATTAATAGGCTTAATTTTTTCATGCTTTGACTCTTTAGCTTTATCGCTTAATCGTTGTACGTGGTGGCAGTTTAAGGGAATGTGGGGAGAATTTGTATTTGATCTTGTAAATTATAAGAATTATTAATCTAATTTTATTCCGTGGTTTTTTCTTGATTGTCCTGCGGTGACTAGTATTAGTCATTCTTATTTAGGTTGCCACTCGGCAACTACTCCTGCGTTGCTCTACTGCGCTGCATCCCTGCAGCTATCGCCGTGGCGGGTTGCCGAGATTTTTGTTCGCGAATACCTTACTGCGTAAGAGCCATTGAATGACTGTCAAGTATACTCAAAACAATAAAAAACTAAACATCATAACCAAGCACTGGCGCCAACCACCGCTCACAACTCATCAAATCCATCCCCTTACGATCTGCATAATCAATAACTTGATCCTGCTGAATACGTGTAACCGAAAAATACCTCGAATCAGGGTGCGCAAAATACCAACCACTAACGGCAGCTGTTGGCAACATCGCGAAACTTTCAGTAATGCTCATGCCGGCATTATCGCCAGGCTCAAGCATCTCCCATAAGGTCGCTTTTTCAGTGTGATCAGGACATGCCGGATACCCTGGTGCGGGTCGAATACCGCGATACTTTTCACGGATCAAGGCGTCGTTATCCAACTCTTCGTCAGCTTCATAAGCCCAGAATTCTTTACGCACACGCTCATGCATATGCTCCGCAAATGCTTCAGCTAAACGATCCGCTAAGACTTTCAACATGATTGATTGATAATCATCATGCTCCGCTTCGAACTCAGCAATCTTAGCATCGATCTTATGCCCAGCAGTGACCGCGAAGCCACCAATATAATCAGCTTTTCCAGAGTCTTTAGGCGCTACAAAATCAGATAAACAATAATTGGGCTGTGTGCCTTTTTTCAAATCTTGTTGGCGTAAACTATGCAATACATGGGCGATTTCGGTGCGGCTTTCATCGGTATACACTTCGATGTCATCGCCCACACTGTTCGCTGGGAAAAACCCAATAACACCACGCGCTTGTAACCATTGCTCTTCTACAATAGTTTTTAGCATGGCTTTGCCTTCCTCAAACAACTTGGTGGCTTCAACGCCAACAACATCATCATTTAGAATACGTGGATAACGGCCAGCCAATTCCCAGGCGCTGAAAAAAGGCGTCCAATCTATGCGCTCAACTAATTTTTCTAGGTCGTAATCATCAAAGGTCTTTAGGCCTAAGAAGGTTGGTTGATCGGCTTCAAACGTAGACCAATCAATCTCAACTCTATTGGCCCTTGCTTTAGCAATCTCAGCCGTCTTATGCACCTTGCCATGCTTAGCACGTTCAACTCGAATACGCTCATATTCATCACGAACACCATCGACGAAACCAGCTTTGTTATCGGCTGACAATAAGTTCTGAGCTACGCCAACTGCTCGTGACGCATCGGGTACGTGTACCACTTGGTCTTTCAATAAATTCGGTTCGATTTTCAAGGCCGTGTGTACTTTAGACGTGGTAGCGCCACCTATCATCAGCGGCATTTCGATGCCTTGGCGTTCCATTTCCTTAGCCATGTAAACCATCTCGTCAAGGGATGGTGTAATCAAACCCGACAAGCCGATAATGTCACAATTATGTGCCACGGCTTCTTTCAAAATAGTTTCCGCGGACACCATTACACCAAGGTCGACCACTTCGTAGTTGTTGCATTGGAGTACTACTCCGACAATATTTTTACCAATGTCGTGCACGTCACCTTTGACTGTGGCCATCAAAATTTTACCGTTGGTATCACCGGCTTCTTTGCCTTCCTCGATGTAAGGCATTAAGTAGGCCACGGCTTTTTTCATTACTCGCGCGGACTTTACCACTTGCGGTAAGAACATTTTTCCCGAACCGAATAAATCGCCGACCACGTTCATGCCGTCCATCAACGGGCCTTCGATCACGTGCAAGGGTTTTTCGGCTTCTAAACGCGCTTGTTCGGTGTCTTCTTCAATGAATTCGGTAATACCTTTTACCAATGCATGCGCTAAGCGCTTGCTAACATCCCACGAACGCCATTCTAAATCTTTTTTGTTTTCTACTTGCTTACCATCACCGAGGTAATCATTGGCAATCGCCAGTAAATCTTCAGTCGCATCTGGGTTTTTATTAAGTACCACCGCTTCAACTTTTTCGCGCAATTCGTCTGGCAAGTCAGCGTATATTGCTAGCTGACCAGCGTTGACAATGCCCATGTCCATGCCTGCATCAATCGCGTAATACAAAAATACCGAGTGAATCGCCTCACGTACCGGGTTGTTACCACGAAACGAGAACGACACATTCGACACACCACCCGATACTTTGGCGTATGGCAAGGTACGTTTTATTTCACGTGTGGCTTCAATAAAATCGACCGCATAATTATTGTGTTCATCAATACCGGTGGCAATGGCAAAGATGTTGGGGTCAAAAATAATGTCTTCGGGCGGAAAGCCGACCTTCTCGGTTAATACTTTATAGGCACGCGTGCAAATATCGATTTTGCGTTCTTTAGTATCCGCTTGGCCGACTTCATCAAACGCCATTACCACAACTGCAGCGCCGTAATGCATAATCAATTTGGCTTGGGCGATGAACTTCTCTTCGCCTTCTTTAAGCGAAATTGAATTCACAATGCCTTTGCCTTGAATACACTTTAGCCCGGCTTCGATCACTTCCCATTTCGAAGAATCGATCATCACTGGCACACGTGAAATATCGGGTTCAGAGGCCATCAAGTTCAAGAAGGTGACCATCACAGCTTCGGCATCGATCAAGCCCTCGTCCATGTTGACATCAATGATTTGCGCGCCAGATTCAACTTGTTGTCGAGCGACTTCTAGCGCCGCTTCATAATCTTCTTCTTTAATCAGCTTTTTGAAACGAGCCGAGCCAGTGACGTTGGTACGTTCGCCAACATTTACGAATAGAGTGTCGTCGTTGATGTTAAACGGCTCTAAACCGGATAAACGCATGTTTACTTGTGTACTCATGAGATAACTCTTTTGCGGCTTTGACAGCCGATCAACTTAATTGGTTTACGCAACGCGTGGCGCACAATGGGTTACCGCATCGGCAATCGCTTTAATATGATCTGGTGAAGAACCACAGCAGCCGCCGACGATATTCAAAAAACCGCTATCGGCCCATTCGCGAATATGTTCAGCCATTTCGTCGGGCGTTAAATCGTATTCGCCCAACTCGTTTGGCAGGCCTGCATTCGGGTGCGCCGAGACATTAGTCTCTGACACGCGCGATAACTCTTGTACGTATTGACGCAAATCGTCAGGCCCCAAAGCACAATTCAAACCCACGCTGATGGGTCTAGCATGACGTAGGCTATTATAAAATGCTTCGGTCACTTGACCCGTTAAGGTACGACCAGATGCATCGGTAATCGTGCCTGAAATCATGATTGGTAATTCAACTTGGTCTTCATCGAACACGGTTTTAACGGCGAACACAGCGGCCTTCGCATTAAGCGTGTCGAACACCGTTTCGATTAAAATAATGTCGGCACCGCCATCAATTAAACCGCGCGTTGCCAAGGAATAATCTTCCACTAATTCATCGAAACTAATGCCGCGCGCGCCCGGGTCGTTAACATCAACGGACACAGATGCGGTCTTTTGATTCGGGCCTAATACGCCAGCAACGAATCTTGGCTTCGCATCGGTCGAATATTCATCCGCACACTGTCGCGCTAATTTGGCCGCGGCCACGTTCAACTCATATGCATAGTCCTGCAAGTTGTAACGCATTAAGTCACTGGTGGTGGCATTAAAATTATTGGTTTCGATAATATCCGCGCCAGCGTCTAAGTATTGCTTATGGATGTCAGCAATAATTTTAGGCTGAGTAAGCACTAATAGATCATTCATGCCTTTGAGAGGAGATTCCCAGTCAGCAAAACGCTCACCACGATAATCTTCTTCCTCAAGTTTATGACGCTGAATCATGGTGCCCATCGCGCCATCTAAAATCAGAATGCGGTCGGCCATTAAGGTTTGCAGTTGTTCGGTTTTATTCATTTTTTTATTACTTTTAACTCGCCACTTGCTCAAAACCAACACGTTTGCATAACTCTTTAACAGGCTCAATTCTATTTAAGGTATAAAAATGCAAACCAGGAACGCCGTTATCCAAAAGATCAAAGCATAGGTGCGTCACTACATCCAGACCAAAGGCTTGCAATGAAGCTTCGTCGTGTTGGTATTGCTCTATACGGGCACGAATCCAGCGTGGGATTTCAGCACCACAGGCGTCCGAAAAACGCGTCAAGGTCGCATAATTGGTAATCGGCATAATGCCCGGCACAATTGGAATATCAATGCCCGAACGTTGCGCTTGATCAACAAAGGAAAAATAGCTGTCAGCATTGTAAAAATACTGCGTCAGCGCTGAATTAGCTCCCGCGTCTACTTTGCGCTTGAAGTATTGCATCTCATTCGCAGGGCTGCTCGACTCTGGATGAAAATCTGGATATGCCGCTACTTCAATATGGAACTCATCACCGAATTCATCGCGCACGAATTGCACTAATTGCTCAGCGTATTTAAAATGCCCACGCTCAACCATTCCTCCGGGCAAGTCACCACGCAACACAACAAGTCGCTCTACGCCAAGTTGTGAATAACTCTGAATGGTAGATTTGATATTGTCGCGAGAGCTGCCGACTCCAGTTATGTGTGGAGCCGCAAGAGAACCAGCCGCCAACATGCTTTTAACAGCATCATAAGTGCCTTCTTGAGTGCTGCCACCAGCACCATAAGTAACCGACACAAAACTAGGCTCAAATTTAGCCAGTTCAGAATGCACGGCCAACAGGTTGTCAGTACCCTTCTCAGTTCGGGGCGGGAAGAACTCAAAGCTGAGTTCCATGGTTTTTTGTTCAGTCATGTAAGGTGACTCCAAATATTATTAGGTGTGCATCAACACTGCTTCACAACAACGCTAATAGTTAAGGAAAATTTCGCTATTTGGTTTGATTGATAGAGAGTCGTGCAGCGATACTTTAACGAATAAAAATTCTAACTACGTCTGAAAAAGTTTCAGTTCTCAGAAGTAACACTGATAAGAACTAAGCCCTTATCAGTGCATTACCTAGAAATCAGAGGCGTCTAGATATACTTAATCAAAATCTCGCAAATTCGATTTCTGAGCAGAGGGCTTTTGCCTTAATCGAGGCTCTCCGACGCGCAGGTAAGGCGCGTACCTAAGTCCGTAAAGAAAAGGTACGTAACGCACCGAGCATCGGAGCAACGAAGAGTCAGGCAAAAAGCTGCGCTCTAAAACGAATTTTAATAGCGATAATGATCTTGTTTGTATGGGCCTTCTACTTTTACATTTATGTAATCAGCTTGATCCTGTGTCAACACAGTCAACTTCGCACCAACGCGCTCAAGATGTAAACGAGCTACTTTTTCATCTAAATGCTTAGGTAAAATGTAAACGTCGTTGCCGTACTCTTCACCTTTTGTCCAAAGCTCGATTTGCGCCAAAGTTTGGTTAGTGAAAGAAGCTGACATTACGAAGCTTGGGTGGCCAGTGGCACAACCAAGATTTACCAAACGGCCTTGCGCTAACAAGATGATGCGCTTGCCATCTGGGAAGATCACGTGATCCACTTGGTCTTTGATGTTTTCCCATTCGCAATTTTCTAAGGAAGCAATATCAATTTCGTTATCAAAGTGACCAATGTTACAAACAATCGCTTGGTTTTTCATCGCGTCCATGTGCTCACGACGAATGATGTTGTAGTTACCAGTAGTGGTTACAAAGATGTCAGCGTCTGCTACAGCGTCTTCTAAAGTAACAACTTGGTAGCCTTCCATTGATGCTTGAAGCGCACAGATTGGATCAACTTCAGTTACTTTAACAATCGCGCCTAGGCCACGAAGTGAAGCGGCTGAGCCTTTACCAACGTCACCAAAACCACAAACAACGGCTGTTTTACCAGCAATCATTACGTCAGTTGCGCGTTTGATTGAGTCAACCAAAGACTCACGACAGCCGTATAAGTTATCGAACTTAGACTTAGTTACTGAGTCGTTTACGTTGATGGCTGGGAACGGCAATACGCCTTCTTGAACCATTTTATACAAACGCGCTACGCCAGTTGTTGTTTCTTCGGTAACACCTTGAATACCAGCCAAACGACGTGAGTACCAAGTGTTATCGATCGCTAATTGTGCTTTGATAGCCGCAAAAAGGAATGTTTCTTCTTCACTACCTGGAGTGTCCAAAACAGAAATATCTTTTTCCGCTTTAGCACCTAAGATCAACAACATTGTGGCATCGCCA
>CALKZN010000160.1 GCA_938002995.1 uncultured Arenicellaceae bacterium
ATGGAATTTTGACCTATTGCGCTCCACAACTACTTGAATGGTTCAGTGAATAAAATTTTCTAAATCCACTTAAACTTTTAAATAGATAGGAGCCTTATCAATGCAATACCTACACACAATGATTCGTGTCAGTGATTTAGACGCCACGCTCGACTTCTTTTGCAACAAACTTGGCCTGATTGAAACCAGCCGTAAAGACAACGAGAAAGGTCGATTCACATTGGTTTTTCTAGCTGCACCGGATGACCTTAAAACGGCTGAACTACAAAAATCCCCACTGCTCGAACTCACCTATAACTGGGATGAAAGTGGCTATCCCGGCGGCCGCAACTTTGGACATCTCGCCTATCGAGTTGATGATATCTATGCGACCTGCCAACAACTGATGGACAAAGGTGTCACCATCAATCGACCGCCACGCGATGGTTATATGGCGTTTATCAAAAGCCCCGATGGAATTTCAATCGAGTTACTGCAAAAGGGCGATAAGTTAGAGCCACGTGAACCTTGGTTATCTATGGAAAATAGCGGTTCTTGGTAACCTCGCTAAAGGGCGGCTGTAAGTCGTACACGCGGAAGCGCCTCGTTAATTGACTTGTTAAGTTTATTTTTCTTCATAAGTTTGAACTAAAAATATAGCCATAGTTCCGGCGAGATTAACAGCTAGTTCGGCGTGCCTCGATTTAGGCTTGACTGCTCTCGGTCCTGTACCATGTGCATCTCCGTGCTTATTACGAAGTGTTCCTAAACCATTCACTACACCTGAACAACTACCTAAAATTTGTTTGAAAATTTGCTCTGTGTGTTGCTCAGGAGATAGATTTAATTCACTGGCTGTGAGCTTATAAAGTTCAGGCAAATCTATATTCTTTTCATTGAATTCGACGCCAGAAGCATGGAGTATATGCTTACAAACTGACTCTAAGATACTTCGAGATATTGTGATAGCACCCTCTGGATCAGAAACTTTTCTTTCCAGAGCTTTCTGCCAAGCAAAATGAATCCCATCTGAATCAAATTTACTTAAAACTTCGTCAATGTTTCGCGCAGCAGGCATTATTTGTTTCGTTTCTAAGTATTCTAACAATGGATTCAGTTCTTCATAAAGAAATGCTCTTCGTTCTGCATACGTCGGGAATTTATTCTTTATAAATTGCCAATATTGATCTAAATTTCTAGCAGCCTTCAGCCATCTAGGAATTAATTCTTTATGGTTCGGATTCGCCATTATTTCAGCGCGAATACGGACATAATGGGAATCGTGCGCATCTCCACCGGTAGCTCTAGCTAATAACATTGCCTGAAGATATTCTCCTCTATCGAAATCGGATTCAATATATTCCATTTCATTCATTATGACTTCGGTAGACTTAACGCCCACTAAAAGGCGGCTGTAAGCCGTCCCTTTTTAAGTGACTTGTTATGTACCTTGCCTAGTTGTTCTTTAAGTTCAGCCAAAGTTTTAGGCTTTAATAAAACCGAAGATTTACATTGATTAATACAGCCTAAAATATGCTCAACCTTACCTTTCTTTTCATAAAAGAAAATATTATACAAAAGCCCTTTATTGGATAGCATATCCAATTGCCAAGGTTGTAAATTTTGGTCTTCATTACCTGTAACTTCCGCAAGCATTTTATTGGTATTAAGTTTATGTTTTTCTGAAAGTTTTCTATGCGCAATTTTTTTAAAATAACTCGAATGCTGAGTACTTTCAGAAGTCACTTTTCGGTTTGCTCTAAACATAAATGAACTATTATTTTTCGTTACCCATACAATACCGTCAACGCCAGCCAAAACATGTCCTTTAGGACTGCAAAATATCACTGACCATTGATTTATAGGGTTGGGTAACTCAACAACTGCATCACTTGGAGCATCTTCACAATTAACAGACTGTGAAAATACATTTGATGAAAATAAAAGTACCAATATTGTTAGTAACAATTTCATTATTTTTCTCTGGTTAGGGACATAACAGCTTGTTACCCGACTTGATGTCGGACAGTCACATGTCGGTATATTCAGTTTTTTCTGACAAAATCGGCTTTTACTATTTCCTTTAAACTTCATAGTGATACTCCATTATTGATTAATTTACATTACGCTTCTGTCGGTTTACTTTCAAGTCGCATATTAAGAATAAACTTTCAAAACAAACAAGCATTTTGGTTTATTCCATTTCTTCCTCATCTGTATCATGCATTGAAAAACGTTGATGCTCTTTGCGGTGGAAAAGCACATCCGTAAGAATTTTGGCCACAATCAAAGCAACTAGCAACAAAGCCGTTGAGCCAAATTCTTCGATCAAAAATGCGCCTGCGATCAAACCAATGTGCATAACAACAATGCGTTGATATGGCATTTTCATGGCATCTGAGACTTTCACTCGATGCATTTCACCGCCCTTAAAGTAATGTGTTCGCAGCGAAAAAGCATGGCTAATAACCATGCCCAACAACGCTAAGCTGGCTGTGCCTCCCATTGATGCTTGTAGAAAAGCAAAAATAGAGGATGCATTTTGAATCATCTCTATCGGCGAGAACATATCGTCCAAGCCTTCAATACGAATGGATAATAATTCAAACAGCAAGGTGCCGTGGGCGACGCAAAAAAGACCGTAGTGAAAAGTGAAAAAAGCAGAAGTGAACAATCGTGAAAAAATATGTTTATCTTCGGCTATAAAAAGTATTCGGACAACGTTGACAGCACCTACTATCAGGTTCTCCAACCAATATAACAACATGACATTTTGCAAATCCCAATCGTAATACAAAACACCTATTAAAGGTATTAAGTTTGCGATGATTAAAACGACTGAAGTCAGTTTTTCAACTTCTGGAACACTATTAAGTGATTGGGTCGCCATTGATAAATATTTTATTTTTCAATCGCTCGCTTTTGACCCTCTTGGTCAATACAAACAAACGTTATATTGGTTTCAAACAAAACCATGTTTGGATCTTCATGCAAATAACGCTCACCAAAGACTTGCACATGATAGGTCACTGAAGAATTACCGACTCGCACTTGTGAACAAGCAAAGCGTAGAATTTGTCCCTCTCGAATACTGTGTCTAAATTCCACATTATCCAAAGCTATCGTCACAAAGTTTTGACCGGGAAAGTCTAAACTGACAGAAATATAGCCAATCTCATCGATCCACTGTAATAGATAGCCACCAAATAAATTCCCATAGTCATTCAGATGGCCACGCAGAACGATCTTATGGTGTGTGGTTCCTTTATTCATATGTTGAAAGATAGCATAGTTATAAGGTAGTTTTTGCTGAAACCTCGACGCAGTCCAGCATATAATAGCGACATGCAAATTATTCCTACAAATATTCAACTACACCAAAAAACGCGTGTACTTGAAATCGATTTTTCAAGCGGTGAAAGTTTTAAATTACCGTGTGAATATCTGCGCGTTTTTTCACCTTCCGCAGAAGTTCAAGGTCACGGCCCTGGGCAAGAGGTTCTGCAGGTAGGTAAAGAGAGCATTAACATCGTTGCGATAGAACCTATCGGCCAGTATGCTGTCAGGCTAGTTTTTAATGATGAACATAGTTCTGGTTTATATACTTGGGAACTACTACACTCATTGGGCTCAAATCGACTTGATAATTGGCAAAGCTATTTAGATCGTCTTAATCAAGCAGGCCACCAACGAACAGCGCAAACGACTGATGCGCTACTGGAAGCGCCATCAATATAAGCACAACCATAAATAAAATAGTTATGAGCACAGATTCTTCAAAACAAAATGACACTACACACTTTGGTTTTCAAGACGTTCCTGTCAAAGAAAAACAAAACTTAGTCGGCGAAGTTTTTCGTTCAGTCGCTGGCAAATACGATCTGATGAATGATGCTATGTCGTTTGGTGCACACCGTCTATGGAAGTGGTTTGCTATCGGCCAAAGTGGTGTTAAGTCTGGCGACAAAGTACTAGATCTGGCGGCGGGCAGTGGTGATTTATCCTTGGAGTTTGCCAAAAAAGTTGGCGCTTCTGGACACGTCACCATGACAGATATCAATGAAGCAATGCTTGCGGTTGGCCGTAAGAAGCTGACTAATAAAGGCATTGTTGGCAATATTGATTACGCTATCGTCAATGCTGAAGAATTGCCTTATGACGACAATAGCTTCAATTGTATTTCAATTAGTTTTGGGTTGCGTAATGTCACTGATAAAGACAAAGCACTCAAGGAAATGGCGCGCTGTCTGAAACCTGGTGGTCGTATGATCGTGTTGGAATTTTCAAAACCAACCGTTGAATGGCTTGAAAAAGCCTATGATACGTATTCATTCAATATCATTCCAAAACTCGGTAAATGGCTGGCGAATGACAGCGAAAGCTATCAATATTTAGTTGAATCCATCCGCAAACACCCTGATCAAGAAACACTCAAACAAATGATGTTAGATGCGGGTTTCGATCAAGTGAAATATCATAATTTGACTGGCGGTGTAGTTGCTTTACACATCGGCATGAAATATTAATAGACCAATACTCCTATGCTAACGGCACTTTTCGAAACTGCTAGTCAAAAAGTTTTCGCGACAGACCCTGAAACGCTCGAACGTTTGGGTCGTCTAGAAGGCAAACTTATTGCTATCGATATAAAAAAAGTAAACCTTACTTTTTGTCTGCGAGTTGAAAAAGACAGTATTGCTTTTCAAAGTGAACCTGAAAACACAGCAGATATTGATGTCCGTCTGAAAGCCAAACCGAGCACATTATTGAAAATTGCTCGTGATGGTATGGAAGATGCGGAACTTGAAAAAGGCGAACTTGAAATCGAAGGTGATGCTATCACTGGCCAACGTTTTGCTGGAATGCTGAATTCACTGGACATCGATTGGGAAGAATTGATCTCTGAAAAAATCGGCGATGTTCCTGCTCGTTTATTGTTCGACTTTTTTGACAAAGCGCGTACTTGGCAAGCTGAGACAAAGCAAACCATGCAACAAAATTTGGGTGAATTTTTAGTTGAAGAAGCACAAGTAGCATCACATGTTGATGCTGTTGACTCTTTTGTGCAAAGTGTCGACGTGGTTCGCAACGACACTGCTCGACTCGAAGCCCGTCTAAATCAACTGGTACAACAACTGGAAAAACGCTTGTCTTAAGCATTTGCTATGGCTCACTCAAAAAAGCATTACCACATTCCATTATCTCGCCTACTGAAGATCCGCAAAGCCATTCGTAAATATGGCTTGGTGGCACTGTTCGATAATTTATCATTATCACCCAAAGCGAAACTGGCAATTCGCGTGCTGTTTGGCAAAGCTAAGTCAGAATATTCACAATCTCGAGGTGAACGAATTCGCTTATGTTTGCAAGACCTTGGTCCCGTCTTCGTGAAATTTGGCCAAGCGCTA
>CALKZN010000161.1 GCA_938002995.1 uncultured Arenicellaceae bacterium
GTAAGTTTAAATACTTTTGAAACAACTTGGTTTATTTTATTTGGTGATCAGTTCTGAAGAAAAAGGAGTGCACCATCTTACAGAAGAATCGTTTGTGGGGCTGCAATAATCAACGGACAAAGAAAAAAATACCCAACTAAATTAGCCTAAAAAAACTTAGTTGGGTTTAACTGTAATGGTTGAATTTATGCTGCCTTATATATTGAATACCTTAGTTGCTTCGCCGCATTTACCATATTGATTAACGCAGGCTTCACTTCTTGCCAGTTTCTTGTTTTCAAGCCGCAATCTGGATTAACCCATATACGTTCTGATGGAAGGTACTTCTGTGCAGTTTTAAGTAAACGAATGATATCATTCTCACTCGGAATATTTGGAGAGTGGATATCGTAAACTCCAGGGCCAATACTATTCGGATAGTCAAATGCCTCAAATGCTTGCAAAAGTTCCATATTCGATCTTGATGTTTCAATTGTAATTACATCTGCATCCAAATCGGCAATGGATTCAATGATGTCATTAAATTCCGAATAACACATATGTGTGTGTATCTGAGTAATGTCTTTGACGCCATTTGCAGCAATTTTAAATGCAAATTTCGACCAATTTAAGTAGTATTCCCATTCATTCTTTCTCAAAGGTAGACCTTCACGCAGAGCTGCTTCATCAATTTGAATGATTTTTATACCAGCTTTCTCGAGATCTTGAACTTCATCACGAATAGCTAGTGCTAATTGCAAACAAATATCTGATGTGAGTAGATCATCTCTAACAAATGACCAATTTAGCATTGTTACTGGCCCTGTAAGCATGCCTTTCATATATTTGTTAGTTTTGGATTGTGCATATTGAGCCCATTTCACAGTCATCGCTTTTGCTCTGCGAATATCTCCATAGATGATTGGAGGCTTTACACAACGTGAACCATAAGATTGGACCCAGCCAAATTGACTAAATGCATATCCATCGAGTTGTTCCCCAAAATATTCAACCATATCATTGCGCTCTGCTTCACCATGCACTAAAACGTCTAGCCCAATATCTTCTTGAATATCTATGCAACTATCTATTTCATTAAACATAGCTTGTTCGTAGTTTTCCTGGTCAATTAGTCCTTGTTTGTAGTGGTTTCTAATTGTACGAATTTCTGAAGTTTGCGGAAAAGAACCAATAGTTGTGGTTGGGAATTCTGGTAGTTTAATGATACTAGACTGCATTCTCTCTCGAATGTCATATGTTGATTGGCGCTCAGACATTTCTACGTTTACATTTGAGATACGTTCTTGCACATCAGCTTTATAAACTCGATGTGATGTACTTCTTGATTGAATAGCTATCTGATTTTTTTCTAGTGCTGACTTAACAGAGTCGCGTCCTTGATTAAGTGCTTGGCCTAATATTGCAATCTCAGCAACTTTTTGTTTTGCGAAGGCCATCCATGAAAGTAATTCTGAGTCTAGGGATTGGCGGTTCTTATTCACATGATTAGTATTGTCAAATTCCAGATCTAGATCTATTGGTACATGTAATAAAGAACAAGAGGGCGCTAACCACAATTTATCCCCCAGCTGATGATAAATGGGTTCCAACCAGTCTATTGTTTCAAGTAGGTTATTAACCCAAATATTCCTTCCATCAACAACACCTAATGACAATATTTTATCTTTTCCTATACACGATAATACCTCATTTACGTCATTATTTTTCCCACGTGCATCAATATGTAAGCCTTGAACTGCTAAGTCAGTTGCTAGTGATAAGTTAGATTGTAATTCACCGAAATAAGTCGCTAATAAAATGTTTAATTGAGACTTACTTAATACGTCATAACTCCTCTTGAGTGCTGCGGACCATTCGCTAGATATATCAGTGACGAGTATAGGTTCATCTATTTGTACCCATTCAACACCAAGTTTTTTTATTGCACTAAGGAGTTGTGAGTAAACAATTAACAAATTATCTAATAAGTCTAGACGTTCAAATGTAGCATCGCTAGATTTGCCAAGATATAAATATGTCACTGGGCCAAGCAATACCGGCTTGATTTGATGTCCGGCTTTCAGCGCAGATTGAATTTCACCTAATAACTTTTGTGCATTTAATGAAAACTGCTGATCTAGCTCAAATTCTGGAACAATATAATGATAATTAGTATCAAACCATTTGGTCATCTCACCTGCACGAATTTCATTGCAACAGGAGTTTTCTTGTGTGTTTTTCTCTTTCTTCGATTGAACAGATTGCCCACGTGCGATCTTGAAGTAAGTTTCTAAGGTGTTTTCTTTCTCCAAACTTGTTGCTCTTTCAGGGATATTTCCAACTAAAAAGCTGGTATCTAGAACATGGTCATATAATGAAAAGTCGCCAACTGGGACGTAATCTAAATCTGATTGAATAGTTAAATGTGTAGTTTTGATTTCCTGAGCAACTGCCATTAATTCAGTTTCATTAATCTCAGCGCGCCAATATTTTTCTAGTGCAAACTTTAGTTGGCGCTTACTGCCAATGCGTGGAAAGCCCAAATTATGTGTTGTAACCATGTGTCTATGTCTCCAATGGATATTATTAATTAAGGCTGTAAGGTTACGGTTTTCAATAAATGAATTAAAATGATATATTTTCAATATTCCATGAATTATTTTCATCATTTAGTAAGATACAAAAACATCAACAATAAACCTGCTTTAAGAATATGATTGAAAGATCCCATTTACAGATATTAAAAGAGCTCAACAAAGTAGGCACTATTACAGAAACTGCCAATCGCTTACATTTAACGCAATCAGCTTTAAGCCATTCGATTAAGAAATTAGAATCTCAATTTGAGGTCCAACTCTGGGAAAAAGACGGCAGAAAACTGCGCTTAACACAAGCGGGTAAGTATATGGTTGATCTTGCAAATCGTTTGATTCCTCAACTGGAAAATGCAGAAAATCGTTTGCATGAATTCGCCAGTGGTCAACAAGGAAGTCTTCGCATCGGAATGGAATGCCACCCCTGTTATCAATGGCTTCTCGGTGTGGTAAAACCTTATTTAAAAGCATGGCCTGGGATAGAACTAGACGTCAAACAACAATTTCAATTTGGTGGTTTAGCCGCATTAATCAATTATGATATTGATTTATTAATCACACCAGACCCATTACATAAACCACATTTACATTATGTGCCAATTTTTGACTATGAACTGGTTTTAGCGTGTTCAAAAGATAACTTACTGAGTCAATACGCTTATATTTCACCTGAGCAGTTGTCCACAGAAAATTTATTAACGTATCCTGTGACTAAAGAGCGCTTGGATATCTATAGTCAATTTTTGTTACCTAACAATACTGAGCCTAAAAAACATCGCATAATAGAAAATACGGATATTATGATGGAAATGGTGTCTGCTAATCGCGGTGTAACGGCATTACCTGTTTGGTTAGCTGAGCGATATTGTAAATCTCATCAGTTAGAAGTCACTAAATTAGGGAAGCTAGGTATCCACAAACAACTATTTGTAGGCATGCGTCAATCGGACGAGAAACTCAGTTATATTAAAGGTTTCTTAGACATTGCCAAACAGAAATCTCACTAAAAACAATATTGCTATTAATAATAGAAATCGATATAAAACATTGTATTATTAACATTCTATTTAAATGGATTTATCCTTGCTAACCAATCAGTTAACACGAAAATTACACCTATTTTTTAATATAAAAACTGATGAAGGGCCTTTGCTTATATTCTCAGGTTTATATTTTTATCTATTGTTGTGTGCGTATTACATCATCAGGCCAATACGCAATGAAATGCTCATTCAAAATGGTGTGGACAATATTCAATGGCTGTTAATGGCTGCTGCTGGCGCAATGATTATTATTACTCCCGTTTTTGGGTGGCTGACAAGCCGATTCAAAACCCAGCACTTTCTGACTATATGTACCTTATTTTTTGCAGGGAATTTACTGGTATTTTTTTCATTCTTTGAGCAATTTTCTGAACTCAAACAATCCGTGTGGGTCTCAAGAAGTTTCTACGTGTGGGTGAATATATTTAATATGTTCATTATTTCGCTATTTTGGAGCTATATGAATGACTCATTTAGTAAGTCTCAAGCTAAACGTCTTTTCTCGGCGGTTGCAGCAGGTGGTACGGCCGGCGCTTTAACTGGGCCAATTATTACGGCGAGTTTGGTTGAAGAAATTGGCTTGTCTTATTTGCTGTTAATTTCCGCGGGAATTCTATCATCAACTATAATTTGTATTTTAAAAATAAAAAATATCGCCAAGCAGCTTAATCAGCCTTCCAATGCCAATCTCACAGATCAATCTTCTGCGAAGACGACTGAAAAACACACCTTAGATAATCGTTTAAAGGGAGGTATTTTTGACGGCATCAAACATACATGGAGTTCTCCTTATCTACGCATGATCTCTTGTTTTGTTATTGTTTTCGCGATCATCTCAACTTTCTTATCCATCGAACTTGCTCGTACTATAGAGCAAGTCTTTCAAAACTCTGAAGAGCGTACAAAGCTATTCTCATTGGCAGATTTAGCAGCCAATTCATTAACATTATTTTTGCAAATATTTTTAACTAGTCGTTTAATTAATTGGATCAGTTATAAGTATACGCTGATGATTTTGCCTGTCTTTTTAACGATGGGTTTTATCTTGATCGGCTTTTTCCCAAGCTTTATCAGTTTAATTATTCTTAGCGTTTTCACTAGAGCTGGGAAGTACGCAATCCTCAACCCAACCTCTGAGATGTTATTCTCAATTGTTAGTCGTGAGGAAAAATATAGAGCAAAAAACTTTATTGATACTGCCATCGTCAGATCAAGCAATGTATTTAGCTCTTGGCTAATCACTGCTGTGAAAGCCATCGGAGCAGGTAGTCAGGGAGTACTCATCTTAGGGTCCATTTTAGGGGTCACCTGGTGTGTAATTAGTCATTGGTTGGGCGAGAAATATCAAAACACCAATAACAACACGACGGTAAGTAACAATTCAAAATGATCAAAGATTTTAAAAAAAGTTAATATAAGGACTGGATTTAGCCTAACCGCAAAAGTTTGTGGTTGAATATGTATAACTATTTATACGGATATAAAGCTAATGAGCAAAAAAATTTCATTATTTTTAGACGGTACGTTTAACACGCCTGATAGCCAAACCAATGTGTATAAACTCTTTTCTCTTGCAGAGGGATATCCAACAGGACCTGACCTCAAGGATTTAGAAGATCCTAAATGGAAAAAACTTCTCAAAGTCGTTATTGATAAAGTCACTGGATACGATATTGATCATGCTGCTTTGGACGCTGAATATACAAGTTTACGTTCAAAAGAAATAATTCGTTATTATGACCCCGGAGTAGGTACACGTCTTTTCAATAGGGTTCGTGGTGGTGCCTTTGGAAAGGGTGTTTCAGAAAATATTTCTCAAGCTTATGATTTTTTATGTCAAACATGGGAACCAGGCGATGAAATTTATGTATTTGGCTTCAGCAGAGGTGCATATACAGCAAGAAGCTTAGTGGGTTTACTCAATTTGATTGGTTTACTTGATCATAAACTATCACGTGATCCGCAAAACCGTCAGATAGTGATGGACTATTTACATACTTATATTAAGTATCTCCATCAACAAACACAGTTTGAATTACAGTATGAACAAACTAAACCTTCTGAACCTACAAAACCAAAGCTTTTAGAAGGTATTCCAGAATGGCGCAAAAACACGCCAGTAAAATTTATCGGTGTTTGGGATACCGTCGGTTCATTAGGTATTCCTAATCGATTTCGTAATTTTCTAGCAGGCTTCACATTTAACGTTCATGAAACTTTGGGCAATACAGAAATTTGTAGCAATGTTGAATATGCATATCATGCAATGGCCATTGACGAACATCGTGTTGATTTCAAAGTGACACCATGGACTTATGCCAATAAGTCGACTGACTTACCACCACAGCTAAAGGATGTGCAACAGCTATGGTTTGTTGGAGCACATAGTAATGTCGGTGGTGGTTACGAGAATAATTATTTATGTAGTATTTCTTGCGAGTGGATGCAAGAGAATGCTATTTCAGCGGGTTTGGAGTTCTCTAAAAAATTCATAACTAACCAAAAATCCTTATCTTCAGAGGTTATTGATTCATATACTAAATTCGCAGGTGGCATTCACCAACTCTTTAATAAACGTTTCTTCCGAGATATTAACTTCAATGCAGTAGCAAAAAAGGGCAGCGTTATTAATGAGGGAATTCACCCTAGTGTTTGGAACTATTTCTTGAATAATATTGATTATAAACCTGACAATATCCCCGACCACATCATTGCCCTCAATACTCGAGGACAAACTGATAACCCAATTGCTTAATTAATTACTTTTGCCGCAAATACATAAGCCTTAGATAAGCTCAATAGAAACTCAATAGGCTCACATTTAATTCTTAATTTTGTGTATTAATCACTCAGCTTATTTGCTGTTTTAAATTCATTTGCCTAATTTATGAATTTTTAGGTAAAAAATGTTTGACAAAGAATACATTTGGGTCGAATATCCGGTATGAAAATTTCATTAAAAATTTCATATTTAAATATTATTTTCGATTATTTATATAGCCTGAGGTATTCATGAAAGTACTTGTTCCAATCAAACGAGTGGTTGACGACTATGTCAAGATATTAAATGAAGTTGTGAAGCGTGAAGAACCAGGTCTTGTTATTTTAGGTAAGCAATCAATTGACGGGGATAACAACCAAACAGGTCAAATGTTGGCAACTGTATCAGGTACGCCACAAGGAACCTTTGCTTCAGAAGTCAAAATTGAAGGGTCTGAAGTTATTGTTGCTATTAATAGTGACCAGTGACCCAGAAGCGCCAATATTTAATGTTGCCGGTTTTGGTTTACTTGCAGACTTCGAAGCGGCTCCATAACTAGAATCACAATAAAGCTAGAGCCATTCGCTATAAATTCTCTGTAAAACTTAATACAAACGGAAAAAAAGAAGATGCCTCATACATATCGTTTAGTTTTTGATTGTCCCGATCAAGTAGGAATTATCACTCGTGTAGGTAAAATTATCACAAAAAATGGTGGCTGGATTTCACAAGCGACTCACCACTCTGATGAAGAAAGCAATCGCTTTTTTTCGCGTTTCGAAATCAAAGCAGATTCCTTACCTTTTGGCGTCAAGGAACTTGAAAGCAAGCTTGAAGCTATCTCTGAAGAATTAAACATGAACCTTAGGGTCGTCGATAGTGAAATACCTAAGCGTGTTGTGATGATGGCAAGTAAAGGCTCTCACTGTTTGACAGATCTTCTTGATCGTTGGAACAGTGGGGATTTGAAGTGCGATATTGCTTGTGTTATTTCAAATCATGAAGACATGCGCGGTCTAAGTGAACATTATGGTATTCCATATCACTATGTACCGATTGAGAAAGACAATAAACAAAAAGGCTTTGATGAAGTAGAGCGTTTGGTTGGTGAAGCTAACCCTGACTGTGTTGTTCTTGCTCGTTATATGCAAATTATTCCACAAGCCTTGTGCGAACAATATGTTAATCGACTCATCAATATCCATCACAGCTTCTTGCCTTCATTTATTGGCGGCAAGCCATATCACCAAGCTTCCCGCCGTGGTGTGAAGCTTATTGGCGCAACAAGCCACTATGTGACTGAACAATTGGATGAAGGCCCAATCATTGAGCAAGATGTAGTGCGTGTAAATCATAGCGATTCAACCGAAGATTTAGTGAGGTTGGGTAAAGACGTTGAAAAAACTGTACTCGCTCGAGGTGTACGTGCTCACCTTGAAGATCGCATCTTAGTTTATGGCAATAAGACAGTCGTTTTTAAATAAGCAATCCGCTTGATTAAAATGCTAACAGTCATCTTTAAGTAAAACGAACAAAGAGGAATCATCATGTCTAAAGAATTACCTTCTTCAGCTCAAGTCGTCATTGTTGGCGGCGGTGTGATCGGCTGCAGTATTGTCTATCACTTAACAAAACTTGGTATCACTGATGTCGTATTGTTAGAACGTAAGCAGCTTACCTGTGGAACAACGTGGCATGCTGCCGGCCTAGTGCCTACTTTGCGTGCAAGCTACAACATGTCAATGTTAGCGAAATACAGCGCAAGTTTATATGACTCACTTGAAGCAGAGACAGGTCAAGCAACAGGCTTTGTGACTAACGGTTCATTGACAATCGCTACCAATATAGAACGGATGGCGGAACTAAAGCGTGGAGCATCAATGGCCAAAGTTGCTGAATTTCCTTGTGATGTTATTTCTCCAGAAGAAGCCAAAGCAATGTGGCCTTTGATGAATATCGATGATGTTGTTGGCGCGATTCACTTGCCAAAAGATGGCATGGTAAATCCTGTTGATGTAACACAAGCACTAGCAAAAGGAGCGCGTAATGGTGGTGCTAAAATCTTGGAGAATACCAAGGTTCTAGATGTCAAAAC
>CALKZN010000162.1 GCA_938002995.1 uncultured Arenicellaceae bacterium
ATAGAAGCACCGATGCCGCAGGCCTTTGAGTGGGCCAACAGTGTTTTGATGGTGGCGAGGCCAGGTGCGCCGATATGGATTGGCAGGCGGTTGCCCTCACTGTTGATACGTTTGTCCCACGCAATGATGGGCGCCGCTTCAAAGACGAACTGCGTGATGATGTAGAACTCGGCATCGCTGCGCTGCGCCAGATCATTTTTCCACGTCAGTGCTTTGCGCAGCTCTTCGTCTGAGATGTCCATGCTGCCTTCGGGGTGGCCAGCAATACCCACCGTGGTGATGCCGTGCTTGTCAAAAAGGCCACTCTCGAGCATATCCATGGATGAGTTGTACGGACCGAGTGGCTTGGTGACGCCACCGGCCAATGCGACGACTTGGTCGATATCGGCTTCGCCTTTACAGCGTGCGAGAAAATCGTCTAGCTCGGCTTCGCTGGTGACTGAGCGACCGCAAAAGTGTGGCGCAGGGTTGAAGCCTTCGCGGCGCAAACGCGCGGCGGTGGCGACAGTGTCTTTGTAGTCGGAGCCGGGGAGGAAAGTCACTGCTACGTTAGTGCCGGCCGTAAAGTGGTCTTGGAACGAGTCCACTTTTAAAGCTTGGCCGGGCGTTGTCTCTACTGTCCAACCTTTGGCGAAGTCGATGATGTTTTGTTTGACGTCGTGAGCAGAGACGGTATTCGGTGCTGTGTTCATAGCAGGTTTCCAACGTAATTTAGCGGGTCAAAAGGTGGCGAAAACCAACTTTATTCTCGGACTGATTCGGTGTCTTCTTCACCGCCTTCAATTCCCTTAGTTTTGACCAGCTGGCGCAAACGCTCGTCGCTGTAGTCGGCTTCCAGTTGCTCAGCTGCGACGCGTGCCGCTGTTTCGATGTCATCTGTGGTCTGTACCTCGACTCGGCGCCAGTCTTCAAGGTATTCATCCGTGGTGCCGCGCTTGGCGCGCATGGCCGCCATGTCGATGGCTTCTTGGAAGCGCTCAGACAGCAGTACTTTTGAAGTCTTGCGACCTTGCTTGGCGACGACTTGTGAAGGGAAGTCGCGCCACCAGATGGTGATTAATTTTGCCATTGGATTGTATGCTCTGCGGTGGTGCGGAGGCCGTCGGCGAGTTCGCCGTAGCCGGTCTCCTTGTAGACGTATTGGAGGCCCAAGAACTGAGCGGCAGCTTCCGCTCTGGCGCAGAGTTCTGGGGTCGGACGCTGCGCGAGGTAGATCAGCTTTTTGTAGTTGCCAAACATCATCGGCATCAGTTCGGGGTGTTTTTTTAGGCCCATGCCATGTGCGATCAAACGGTCGAAATGTCTGGCCAGAAAGTCAGTGAGGTAAAAGGTGCCGAGTTCTTCTTCGGCCATGGCCTCGAAATCATCCTGGCCAGCATAGGTCGCGTAACAGTGGGCGCCGGGTAAACGGTCGACCTTCTCTTCGAGTAGGACTTTGTCCAATAAGCCGCCGGTGCCGCAGTCTGCGTAAGCCACAAATATATGCTGAAACTGTTTGCGCCCGAGTTGTATTTTCTGGCGAACCGCTTCAGGAATTTTTTGTGGGGTATTGTGTAAATCGGCCGGCAGGCATTGCACTTTGAGGTGAGACCATTTGTTGGTCTTGATCAGTGCGGTTATTTCGTGGGCGAGAGCGCCACAAGCGATGACCAGCGTTTTGTCGGACATGCTTGTGGCCTCTTGCATCGTGCGGTCCTTAACGGGCCGCGCGTTTTTCGGCTATCTTGGATTTGGCCATCTCGACCGCCACTGCCGCATCACGACAGTAAGCGTCAGCGCCTATCGCATCGCCAAACTCTTCGTTCAGTGGTGCGCCACCGACTAGCACGATGTAGTCGTCGCGCAAGCCTTGCTCTTTCAATGTGTCGATAACGACTTTCATGTAAGGCATGGTGGTGGTCAACAGGGCTGACATACCAATAATGTCGGGTTTGTGTTCTTCCAGAGCGGCGAGGTAGTTCTCGACAGGGTTGTTGATCCCTAGGTCGATCACTTCAAAGCCAGCGCCTTCCATCATCATGCCGACGAGGTTTTTGCCGATGTCGTGGATGTCGCCTTTGACGGTACCTATGACCATCTTGCCGATGGTCTCAGCACCGGTTTCGGCCAGCAGTGGGCGCAAGATGCCCATGCCAGATTTCATGGCGTTGGCGGCCATCAGCACTTCAGGTACAAACAAAATGCCGTCGCGTAAGTCGATGCCAACAATGCGCATGCCTTCAACGAGTGCTTCGGCGAGAACCTTATCTGGGCCCCAACCACGCTCGAGCAGAATGTTCGTGCCTTCAAAAATTTCATCTTTGAGGCCGTTGTAGAGATCGTCGTGCATCTGCTCGACAAGCTCTTCGTTATTAAGCTCCGAGAGGATGATATCTTCTTCGTCGTCGTACTGGTCGTTGTCGTCAGACATGTGCCTTAATCTCCGGTTGTTCTGGTGGTGCACGGCAATATAATACTAGCGCTTAGACTAGGGCTGAGTGGGTGCGCATGCTGATGACAATGCGACTTCTCAAGTGTCCAGAGCGACAAATTAAGCGCGTATTGTGACGGGAGTCCCGTCACATTGAAAAGTGAAATAAATTCAGCAAAGCATCGCTGATTCGCTGGATTTTT
>CALKZN010000163.1 GCA_938002995.1 uncultured Arenicellaceae bacterium
GGTTATTTTTATGTGGTGGAGACAAGAACATATGGGCTGGGCATCCCAACCCTGATCGCTACAAAGAAGAACAATTTAAAATATGGTTTTCTGTCGCAATCAATAGTGAAAGTGCTTTAACAATAATTGATAAAAACAACCATGAAATAATAGGGTCGACTAGATTTTATTTTGAAGGTAGTCCTAAAAACGCTATATCAATTGGCTATACATTTCTAGCTTACAAGTGCTGGGGAGGCGCCATAAATCTTGAGCTTAAAAAAATAATGTTGGACTATGCCTTTAAAACTTTCCCATCAGTTTGGTTTCATATTTCACCTGCAAACATAAGATCACAAAAGGCGATATTAAAAATTGGTGCTCAGTTTATTAAAAATGACAACGTTGCCCTAACAGCTGGAAAACCAATTTTGTGGAAGTTTTATAAAATTGACCGCGATGATTGGATCATATAACAAACACTTTATTGTTGAAGCAAAATTAGTTGTCTTGCCCTTTGTCAATATGCTGCCTAACTACTTTTAGACTATAACAATCCCATATAACGTATATATTTAGGTACTACAGTCTCCGTCTTTTGCCATATATGCAGTCAGATTTTTGCTTAATTCATCCTCAAAAATTTCTTCGCATAATGTCAGCTTTTGTATCCGATCGATGCGGAAATTCCGAAAGTTATTACGTTTTTCACACCAGCTAGCTAACAACCAGACCGGGTTGAAAAAAAACAAGGCCAGTGGCCGCAATGTGCGAGTAGTTTCTTGTTTGTCTTCATCGGTATACATAATGCGTATTTTGCGACGAGTACGAATACATTCTCGCAACTCCGAAAAACTGATTGTCCATGGTACAAGGGGACGGTTAGGTATCGCGTAGGTAGTAATTTGTTGTAACTCTCCCTGAAGGCTTGCGGGCAATACTGCTTGAATTTTTTCGAAGGCACTTTCCGCTTTGCTAGCGAATTTATTGTCTGTCCATTGCCGAACCATACTGATCCCCAATCCAATCGCTTCCAGTTCGTCAGCATCAAAGGTAATGGGCGGTAGATAATATTGTTTATCAATCAAGTATCCAACGCCAGCCTCTCCCATGATGGGCACATTAGAATCCACTAAGCTCTGGATATCGCGATAAACAGTACGCGTACATATGTCAAACGCTTCAGCAATTTGTTTAGCGGTGACCGCTCTGCGTCTTTGCCGAAGAAAATGTGTGATTTTAATAAGTCTGTCAGCTCGTCTCATACTCTGTCACCAAAAATATTATTGAAACTATAGCTTAAACGAAGCCTACTGACACCATGCTGTCAGTAGGGTCTTGTTAAGCTGTCTTTTAACTTAAACACTCAATTAGGAGAAAACTTATGATTGGATATGTAACATTGGGAACTAACGATCTACCTCGAGCGACGACATATTATGATGCCTTGTTTGGATCCATCGGCGTTGGTCGCTTCATGGAAGTAGACAACTATTTTGTTGCCTGGTCACCAGCACCTGATGCTCCCGCAGTATCGGTAACGATTCCATTTAATAAAGAACCTGCAACAGTAGGTAATGGGGTTATGGTCGCTTTGTTTATGGAATCACCTGAGAAGGTTGATGCGTTTTACAACAAGGCGTTGGAATTAGGCGGAACCGATGAAGGAAAACCAGGCTTTCGGCCTGAAGACGCTAACAAAGGTTATTATGGTGCTTATTTTCGTGATTTGGATGGCAATAAACTAAACGCGTTTTGTATGATTGAGTAGCTTTCTTGTTTTTCTGAACCCGTATCTTCGGGTTCAGAATTTGACGCACTATTATAATTACGTTTTCTAACCATTCTTGAAGTCACTTCAACAGCAGCTTTTCAACTTTATCTAAAGCACCTTTATGCTGCTCAATCAAAGCAATGCCATTACGGCCCATTTGATCACGTTGATTCGGATGATTGATCAATGTAGATATTTCCGTTTGCAACTGTTCAGCATCCTGCACACAAACCCCTGCTTTTGCTTCTACGGTAAGCTTGCTGATCTCTTCAAAATTGAACATGTGTGGTCCGAAGATCACTGGGATGCCCAAAGCACAAGGTTCGAGAATATTTTGACCTCCAAACGGCACTAGGCTTCCACCAACAAAAGCTATATCCGAAGCGGCATACAACAGTCCGAGTTCACCCATGGTATTTCCCAAATAAACATCAATGTCGGCATCAATTTCTATAGGGTTATCGGTTCGCTTAACTACTTTCAGGCCAGCAGATTCACAGCTTTTTGCAACACCATCAAAACGTTCTGGGTGTCTGGGAACAAGCACTAAGAGTAAATCTGGATGAGATTTTTTCAACTCCTTATATGCACTGACCAACATTCCTTCTTCGCCATCTCTGGTACTGCCACATATCCATACAGTACGATCATTGGCCAACAAGTCACGCATCGCTTGTGCTGATTCTTTCAAGCTAGCAGGCATATTCAAATCAAACTTTAAACTGCCTGTGATGACGATTTTTTCTGGATTAACGCCGAGCTTTTTCAGGCGTTCAGCGTCTGCATTGCCTTGAGCTGCAATCACATCAATTGTGTTAAAAATATCTTCACTGAAGGACGGCACTTTTAGATAGCTACGAAAAGAACGTTCTGACAAACGCACATTAATATAGATCAGAGGAATATCTAAGCGCTTGGCGTTTTTGATCAAATTTGGCCATACTTCAGTTTCTACAACGACGGCCTTTTTGGGTTGTGTCATACGTAAAAACTTACGTACACAAAAGCCCAGATCATATGGTAAATAACAAATATCGACACTTTTTCCTAGCAAAGACTCCGCCGTCTTTCTGCCTGTCGGTGTGGTTACTGTAAGCAAAATATGATCATGCGTTTTCACCAAACGCTGCAACAATGGCACCACGGCTCTTACTTCACCCACCGAGACCGCATGCATCAATAAATCATAAGAAGTATTTGGCAAACTAGGGTTACCAAAACGCTCATTCCAATGTTGTAAATAGGCTGCATTACGCCAACCCTTGAACACCTGCATCAGAACGATGACTGGCAATAGCAAATAAATCAGAAAACGGTAGAGATAAAAAAGCATATTAGAATGTTATTTTCATGCTCATAATGCCCAATTTTGAGGCTTCAAATAGACATTCATGAGTTTTTCTTCTGGAGAATTCGCCACAATAGGGCGTTGATATTCCCATTTAACCAATGGCGGCAAAGACATCAAAATGGATTCTGTGCGTCCTCCTGATTGCAAACCAAACAAAGTGCCACGATCAAACACTAAATTGAATTCCACATAGCGACCCCGGCGATATAGCTGCCAGTCACGTTGCTCCGCAGTAAAATCAGTGTCTTTTCGGCGTTCAAGAATAGGGGTATATGCAGGAACATAATGATCTCCAATACTCTGCATCAACGCAAAACTTTGTTCAAAACCCGCTTCATTCAGGTCATCAAAGAACAGGCCGCCAATGCCTCTTTGTTCATCACGATGCTTAAGATAGAAGTAATCATCACACCATTTTTTATAGTCCGCATAAACGCTTTCTCCAAACGGATCACAAGCTTCTTTGGCGGTTTGATGCCAATGCTGAGCATCTTCATCAAAACCATAATAAGGCGTCAAATCAAAGCCACCACCAAACCACCAAATGGGATTGTCCGTACCTGCACCTGCAATGAAAAACCGCACGTTCATATGAGAAGTTGGTGCAAAGGGATTTTGAGGGTGAATCACCAAAGAAACACCCATCGCTTCAAATGGTTTGCCTGCTAATTCTGGTCTTTTGCTTGATGCGGATGGCGGCAAACTAGACCCTTTGACATGTGAAAAGTTCACACCACCTTTTTCGATCACTACACTATCAGCAATCACGCGAGTACGACCATCACCGCTATGAATCAATGCTGATCCTTCATGTTTCCATGCATCTTCTGTAAATACTTTGCCATCAACACTGGTAAGCGCCGAACAAATGCGATCTTGCAAACCAAGCAGATAGGTTCTGACTGTTTTAATATGCATCAAAGATTCTTTGTTCGCGTCATTAATATCATTCATATCGTTATTGTCTCAGGGTTTGGCCAGTCAAACCATCACGGATCGTTGAAGGTTTTGTGTCTTTTCCAATCACACCATCCACAATATGTAACTGCCCTCCAAACACACCAACAACTGATTCTCTATCTAAAAGAGCAGGCTCTCCTGACAAATTAGCACTGGTTGAAACGATAGCGCCACCAAAACTTTCACAAAGTTTTTTAGACATAGGATGAGCCGTGACTCGAATAGCAAGCAGAGGAAATTCACCGCGTAAAAGTGGGCTCACCTGTGGTTTTGGCGGCAATAACCAAGTGTTTGGACCAGGCCATGAATCCAAAATTTGTTGTTTAAATGTTGAGTCATCAAGCTCTACATAAACATTGGCTTGTTCTATCGAAGCAGCAATAAGAATTAAGCCCTTGTTGGCAGAACGGGCTTTTAAACGAACAACTTTCTCGACCACGCTTTTGTTTTGTGGGTCACAACCCAAGCCAAAACACGACTCAGTTGGATAAGCTATTACCTCACCCTCGTTGAGCGCCTTAACTGCTTGATGAATTATTTTCTGTTCTGTTTGCTCTTTCATAACGCACATAATGATAGCGCAGATTTTCGGACTGGTTCGTCTCTCGAGTAACTTCTAAAAAAGCACTTTCACTATTTTCGAGGCTTTCGGTTTTTATATCCGTTAAATACTCTGGAAAAAAAGCATCGGCTTCTGGTGAATCATCAACAAGCGTGAGCTCCAAAACATCTGCTTCTGGCAAAAATAAGGTATAAATCTCGCCGCCGCCAATCACGAAAATATTCTCAGCTTGTTCTTGTTTGGCAGCTTTGACTGCCGCTTCTACAGAGGCCACAACAGTGACGCCATCTATGGCTAAAGCTGTATTACGTGAGATTACAATATTAGTCCTGCCTGGTAATGGCTTGCCAATAGAATCAAAAGTTTTTCGTCCCATCACAATAGGAGAACCCATCGTCATTGCCTTAAAGCGAGGCAAATCACCTGGCAACTTCCAAAGTAATTCGTTATTCAAACCTAGTTGTCTTTGCTGACCAATTGCAGCAACCAAAATAATCTTCATAGGATTCTCTTTAAACGGATTTTTAGCTATATCCCAACTGTTCATTGAGCCAATCAAATACTCCTGCATCGCTAGGTAAAGTTTCTGCAATCGCATTTAAAGACTCTGGCTTTGGATTGAGAAGGTTGATATGACCCAGTTTTCGACCTACACGGACTTCCTTTTGGTACCAATAAAGCATAGCTCCTTCAATGGCTAACCAATCTTGATCAAACTCAGTGCCAACTAGGTTGATCATAACAGTCATACCATAATAACTAGGATTGCCTAAAGGTAAATCAGCGATAGCGCGAACATGTGATTCAAACTGGCTGATACTTGTTCCAGCTTGTGTCCAATGGCCAGAATTATGTACTCGAGGAGCAAGTTCATTGACCAGTAATTTTTGTTCGTTACTTTCGTCTTTAATAACAAAACATTCCATTGCCATAACACCAACATAGTCAAAATGCACTAATACCTTGTTGAGCATTTCTTCAGCGGTAGATTGTAAGTGTTTAAATTTTTCACCACCTCCTATTGTTGCTTTCAAAATACCATTGACATGATGGTTTTGCGATAGCGGATAAAAACGTGTTTTTCCTGAACATGAGCGCACACCAATCACAGACACTTCGTCAGTAAATTGTATTCCCTGTTCGGCAATTGATTCACCACGAAAGTCACTTGGAATTTCTGCGCTAGGGGTTTTTAACCAATGCTGGCCGCGGCCATCATAGCCACCTCGACGACGCTTCAAAAGCACATTACCACCAAGCTTGTTTACAATGTCCTTTTCAGATGTCTCAGCAGTGACTAACATCCATGGAGCAGTTGCAACGCCAATGTCATCTAAAGCTTGTTTTTGGCTTAAGCGATCGGCAATAACAGGAAAGACTTCTCGATTTATAAACTGACTATGAGCGGCTAATTTATCCGTGGTTTCAGATTGTTCCCATGATTCAATCTCAGGAGTAACAATATCGTTTTCAGCGAGTTCAGATAAAACCGCTATATCATGACTGGCATCTACCGGACGAACATCAACACCCAAGGGTGTACCGGCATGACGTAGCATGGCTCCTAGTTGACCTGCACCTAATACCCATACTTTTGACATAAAATTAGTCTGAATAAGCTAGCAATTACACGCGAGGGTCAGGATTCTCTAACACTTGCTTAGTTTGTTTAATACGAAAAGCATCAAGTCGTGCCGCAATAAAAGGGTCTGTAGTGGCCAGAATTTGAGCTGCCATTATGCCTGCATTGAAAGCACCTGCACCACCGATAGCCAAAGCGCCTACGGCAACCCCTCTAGGCATTTGCACGATTGATAACAAGCTATCCATACCATCCAAAGCTTTGCTTTGCACAGGGACACCTAATACCGGCAAACGAGTCTTCGAAGCAACCATTCCAGGTAAATGCGCAGCACCTCCTGCGCCTGCAATGATTACTTCATAACCATTATCGACAGCAGACTCTGAAAATGCCATGAGCTTATCCGGCGTACGATGCGCTGAAACTACCTCAACGTGATAATCAATTTTTAATTGCTCCAATACATTAACTGCCTCTTTCATGGTCGGCCAATCACTTTTAGAACCCATTATCACTGCAATTTTCTTGCTCATAACTCATCTCATGTTTTTCGCAAAAGTCAAAAACGTTTAGTTTTCAAGAACAAATGCTCAAAGTAAAATAGTAAACGCGAGATTTTACACCAAAGTCTTAAAGTGGTCCCATTTTATTGTTAAACCTGTATGAATAAGATTATTCGAGATATACTTTACGTTAACGTAAACCTCGACATTGAAGAAGCATAAAACACTCAAATGCTAAAACAAGACAAACATCCATTGTGGAAAGCTGACAAACCCCAAAACACTCAAATGAGTTTATTCAAGACTCATATTGAAAAACAATTGAATATCAGACTACGTGATTACGCCGAACTGCATCAATGGTCAATCGATCATTGCGATGAATTTTGGCAACAGGTTTGGATATATTGCAATGTTGTTAATTGCCAAGCGCCGCAAAAAACCATGGAACTAGGCCAACAATTTTTCGAAACAACATGGTTTCCAGGCAGTAAACTGAATTACGCCGAAAATTTATTACAACGCCGAGATCACCACATTGCTTTAGTGAGCTACCTAGAAAACGGCAACAAACGTGAATTAAGTTATGCCGAACTGTATGCACAAGTCAGTCAACTAGCTCAATACTTCAAATCACTAGGCCTTAGTGCCAATGATCGTGTTGCAGGCATTATGCCCAACACTGCAGAAGCAGTGATTGCCATGCTAGCGACAACCAGCATAGGTGCCATCTGGTCTTCATGCTCTCCCGATTTTGGCGTCAATGCGGCATTGGACCGTTTCAGTCAAATCGAGCCAACTATCTTAATTGGCACCGATGGTTATTTGTATGGTGGCAAAATTATTGACTGTCGAGAAAAATTCACAGAATTAAGCGAAAAGCTCAATCCACAACAAAGCATAATTGTTCCTTTGCTCGCACGCCAAAATTTATTTGAACATCAAGGTTTGCTAGAAAGCACAAATCAACATGCAAATTGGGACGAAGTATTAACACAGTACTCTGCTGATGAAATAGATTTCGCGCAGCTGCCTTTTGATCATCCTTTGTTTATTTTGTATTCCTCTGGCACTACAGGGAAACCCAAGTGCATCATGCATAGTGCCGGCGGTACTTTATTGCAACATCGCAAAGAGCATGTACTGCATACCGACCTCACTGAAGATGACGTGTTTTTCTATTTCACTACCTGCGGATGGATGATGTGGAATTGGTTGGTCACAGGCCTTGCTACAGGGTCAACACTTGTCTTATTCGACGGCAATCCATTAAAAGAAACAAACACGCTTTTAGACTTAATTGATCTAGAAAAAATCAGCGTATTTGGCACAAGTGCAAAATATCTAGATGCTCTTCAAAAAAATAACGCCACACCAAAAACGTCCCACTCTTTAGCATCTTTACGTGCAATTTTATCGACTGGCTCGCCACTGGTGAGTGAACGTTTTGACTATGTTTACCAACAGATTAAAAATAATATCTTACTAGCCTCGATTTCCGGAGGAACTGATATCGTATCGTGTTTCATTTTAGGCAATCCAATATTACCTGTTTATCGAGGGCAGTTGCAGTGCGCAGGCTTAGGCATGGACATACAAATTTTTGATGACGAAGGTCAAGTACTTGTGTCCGGTCAAGGCCTCCAGGGAGAACTTGTCTGCTGCACACCTTTTCCTTGTTGTCCGATTGGTTTTTGGAATGACCCTGACAATAGAAAATTTATGGATGCTTATTTCAACCGCTTTGTCGGTGTGTGGGCCCATGGAGATTTTGCCGAACGCACCAGTGAAGGTGGTTATATTATTCATGGTCGATCTGACACGGTTTTAAACCCAGGAGGCGTCAGAATAGGCACCGCAGAAATTTATCGGCAGGTTGAAAAGGTCAATGCCGTTGCTGAAAGCATAGTAGTGGGACAGCAATGGGATGATGATGTTCGCGTAGTGTTATTTATTGCACTTAAAGACGGTGAAAAACTAACAGACAAACTAATTGCTGACATTCGACAAACAGTACGCACAAATACAACGCCAAGGCATATGCCTGCAAAAATACTGCAAGTCAGTGCCATACCAAAAACACGTAGCGGAAAAATCACAGAAAAGCTTGTTAGCCAGCTGGTTAACAAGCGAATTACAAAACTAACAAGTGACAATACTGACGCACTGCAAAACCCAGAAGTATTAACTGAGTATATGAATCGAGCTGAATTAGAAGTCTGAATGAGGCAGTAGAAATGACAAAAAAAACACAAAAAATCGCGATTGTTACGGGTGGTGCCAATGGTATTGGCGCCGCTATTTCACGATCTCTAAGGAGTGATAATGTTCACGTCATGATTGCCGACAAAGATGTCGACAAAGGGCAAACTTTCGCAGATTCAATTGGTGCCAGCTTCTTTCAAATTGATTTATCTGACGCAAAAGCATGTCAGGCCCTGGTTGATGCAACTACTGATCAATTTGGCGGTATTGATATTTTGGTCAACAATGCCGGATTCCAACATGTTTGCCCGCTTCTTGATTTCCCTGAAGACACATGGAATGCCATGATTGATGTCATGCTCAATGCGCCTTTCAGGCTCACTAAGTATGTCTGGCCGCACATGCAAAAAAAACAATGGGGCAGAATCATCAACATGGCATCTATCCATTCTCAAGTTGCTTCACTCAATAAATCAGCTTACATTACTGCAAAGCATGGCTTGATAGGCCTCACTAAAACTGCTGCATTAGAAGGTGGTCCTGATGGTATTACGGTCAACGCAATCTCTCCAGCTTATGTTCGTTCTGCTTTAGTCGAAGGTCAAATTGCCGACCAAGCAAGAACAAACAACATCAGTGAAGAAGAAGTTATGGATAAAATTTTATTTAAAAATTCAGCGATAAAACGCCTAATAGAACCGCAAGAAGTTGCAGACTTAGTATTAATGCTTTGCTCAGAAAATGCCCAATCTATGACTGGATCAAACTTGACGCTTGATGGTGGTTGGACTTCTCAATAATTTTCAGCTAATTAAAGCAAAGACGTTAAGATTTTTCTGCCGTAAAAACAAATTGAAAAGTACGGAAATCATAATC
>CALKZN010000164.1 GCA_938002995.1 uncultured Arenicellaceae bacterium
CGAGAAATTTCTTTCATTGGCAAAAAGCCATGACGTTCAGCGCCATAGTCAACAAAAGCGGCTTCTAAGCTAGGCTCAACACGAGTGATTTTAGCTTTGTATATATTACCTTTCTTTTGATAACTAGATGATGATTCAATATCTAAGTCTAATAGTTTTTGACCATCTACGATTGCTACGCGGTACTCTTCCGGGTGAGTCGCATTAAATAGCATTCTTTTCATTTTATACCTCTACAGTGTAGTCAGAGCTATATAAGGAAAACAATGAATTAAAGACGTATTGCATGCAACAGCAAAGCAATAGTTCAAGCATATATGCTTGATATACAATATAGATTAATCTATAGAAACATCAAAAAAATCGGCAATCTATGATTTAGATTAACCATTGTTTTTCTATAAAATCCTATATTTCCAATAGTTTAGTTGTTTAATATGTTCGGTAGGCTGCAGTTTGCAGGTACTAGAAAATATAAATTAATGCTCAAAAATAGTTTGTGAGCAAATAAAAACAACTAATGATATTTAAAGATGAGTTCAATCTAACTCACCTTTTGAAATTTGTCTCTGTATTCAATGTCTTGCTATAACAGCTCGACTATTTATTTTTAAAACGTTTACCCTTTCTTTGCCAAAAAATGGTTCTAATGAATGAAGTAAACGACATTTTGTGTGGTTGTTATGCCACTAAATCGCCGTCTGTTATTTATGGACCCTTTAAGGGTTTTACCAATAATAAACTAAACGTCGATTTATCATTCTTTTGTCACGTTGATTTATGCTATCAATATAGCTGTCTAGAGAATGCCGAAAAAATAAGCGGACTTTTCCTAGACTTTCGGAATATAACAAGTTAATAGATATGTCGCAATTTAATTGAAAAAATAAACCTTTAGTTTGCATAATTCATGGATAATCGCATCTACTTTAATCAAACAATTTTATTTATAGGTTTTCATGTCTTTGGTGACGTTCCAAACAATCGATGACTCTAGTAGTGGTCAACGCCTCGATAATTATCTTTTAAAGGTATTAAAAGGTGTGCCGAAAACTTACATTTATCGAATCATTCGTAAAGGTGAGGTTCGTGTAAATAAAAAACGTGCGCAAGCGAGCACTCGCTTAAATGACGGTGATATTGTACGCATTCCACCTGTGAGAATGACGCAAGCAAAAGAGCTAGATAATAAATCAGTCACAAAGCATCGCCATTTATTGGATTCAATTTTGTATGAAGATGATCATATTCTAGTGCTGAATAAGCCCAGTGGTTTAGCAGTGCATTCTGGCAGTGGTTTGCAGTATGGTTTGATCGAACTATTAAGAGAACTGACGCAATATCGTTTTTTAGAACTAGTTCATCGTTTAGATAGAGCGACTTCAGGTTGTTTGTTATTTGCCAAAAAACGTTCTGCTTTGACAGAACTTAGTGCTGCATTCGCAAGCAATAGTGAAAAAAACAATTTATTAGATAAGCGTTATAAAGCACTGGTGCTAAATGGCCTAAGCTCTCCTTCTCAGACGGTGATTGCTTCGATGAGCAAGCGACCAATGGCAGCAGGGGAGCATAAAATGATTGTTCTTAATGCTGATGAAGAAGGCGGACAATTTTCGAAAACTAAATTTCATACAGTTGAAAGTTTTGAGTTAAATGATCAGCCGATCAGCTTAATTGAAGCAAAACTATTCACCGGGCGTACTCATCAAGTACGAGTGCATGCTGAACATATAGCTTGTCCGCTTGCTGGTGATGATAAATACGGTGATCATGATTTTAATAAAATAATGCAAAAATTGGGCTTAAGGCGCTTGTTTTTACATGCGAGTCAGTTGAGTTTTTTCCATCCTGAGAAAAATGAAAAAATGACAATGGTGGCACCCTTGCCAAAAGAATTACAAAGTGTATTGCGCCAGTTAAGAAAGCAAAATACTTAATGTGTGAATTGAGAGAGTATGAAAAAATATAGTTGTATTATTTTTGATTGGGATGGGACGTTGATGAACTCTTTGCAAAAAATTTCAGAAAGTGTTCGTGCAGCAGCGGTTGATGTTGATTTGCCAGTGCCAACTGCTAGTCAAGCAAAAGATATTATTGGCCTGGGTTTGGAAGATTCAATGATGAAGTTATTTGGTGATATAGGTGAAGAAAAAATTGCTCACATCGTTGATCGTTATAAGCATCATTTTGTTCATCAAAATAAAACAGCTCAACCTTTATATCCAGGCGTTTTGGATGGACTTGAAGAGTTGAGTCAAGCTGGAGCATTTTTATGTGTTGCGACAGGCAAGGCTAGAAAAGGTTTAGAGCGAGTATTAACCGCTGAAGCCATGCATGATTACTTTATCTATACTCGTTGTGCAGATGAATCCCGAACCAAACCCCATCCGCAAATGTTGTTAGATACTTTGGATTTTCTTGCCTTGGATAAGCATGAGTGCTTGATGGTGGGTGACACAGAATATGATATGCAAATGGCATACCATGCTGGAATGGACGGTTTGGGTGTCACTTATGGGGCCCATACTGAGAAGCGTTTATATGATGCGAAAGCAAAGCATGTGGTTAATGATTTTATTGAACTAATGGATTGGATTTCCCCGCAAATATCTCCTGCATTTGGTAACGATGACTAAGCAAGCCTATGAATTAGAAGTTGGTTTAGTCTCTCATTTAGAAAATGGCGGACAAGGCTTGGTTTTTACTTTGCGTTTGTTAGACCATCCTGAAGAAATGCCAGAAGTTCCTGCATTTGCAGTGCGCTATCAAGATGAAATCAAAGTATATAAAAACATCTGTGGCCACATCGCGG
>CALKZN010000165.1 GCA_938002995.1 uncultured Arenicellaceae bacterium
GAATATGGTCGCTTACCATCGCTGTATTCTAGTCAAGGTTATGATGCAGCAAACCTGATTTTGTCAGCATTGAAGAAGTCACCGGCAAGCAATAAAGATGCTTTTCGCAAAGCCTTAAAAGCCGCTGATTTTGATTCACCAAGAGGTGATTTTAAATTTGGTAATAACAACTTTCCTATTCAAACGATCTATGTTCGAGAAGTGGTCAAAGAAGATAACGTTTTAACCAATAAAATTATCAGTGTTGGCTTAAAAAATCACCAAGATGCTTACGCAAAAGACTGCGCACTGTAATTAAGAAACACTCAATTAAACGATAGTTAAAAGCATGCGAACCTCCCAGCAATCATAACGGTTTGTTGGGAGATTTAGGCATGTATCCCCATCATCATACTCTATGAACATTGCATTATTCTTTGAGCAACTGTTAAACGGCTTGCAACTCGGTATGACCTTATTTTTAATGTCAGCTGGGCTGACATTAGTGTTTGGGGTGATGGGCTTAATCAACCTAGCTCATGGCTCTTTATATATGATAGGCGCTTTCTGTTGCGCTTGGATTACAAAACTTAGTGGTTCTTTTCTATTAGGTTTGCTCGCAGGCTTTGGCGGTGCAGCAATAGCAGGAGTCATTATAGAAGTTATTGTGATTCGAAAATTATATAAACGCGATCACTTAGATCAGGTTCTAGCTACTTTTGCTCTCATCTTGATTATTTCTGAAGGCACTAGCTGGATATTCGGCTCTTCACCTTTGTATCTCAGCATTCCTTCGTGGCTTTCTGGCTCTGTACCTTTGCCTGAAGGCGGTTCTTACCCTATTTATCGAATAGTGATTATAGCCATAGGATTGATGATCGCTTATGGCTTATATCTATTGATTACTAAAACACGCCTTGGCATGCGGATTCGAGCAGGAGAATCTGACCGTGAAATGATCGCCGCTCTAGGCGTCGATATCCGTACTATTTACACCTTAGTCTTTGCCCTAGGGGCTGCATTGGCAGGTTTAGCAGGAGCCTTAGTTAGCACCTTATATTCTGTAGAAGTAGGGATGGGAGAACCTGTACTCATCTTAGCTTTAGTCGTCATTGTCATTGGCGGTATTGGCTCAGTAAAAGGCGCTTTAATTGCTTCAATTCTCGTTGGTTTGGTCGACACTCTAGGGCGAGTATTTCTTCCTTCATTACTAGCGCTTTTCATTTCCAATGATCATGTCGCCACACTCAGTGCTTCCTTGGCCTCAGTATTGGTTTATATATTAATGGCAGTTATTTTAGCCATTAAGCCACAAGGACTTTTTTCCATTCATGATTAGTACGCCAAGAATTATGACTAGAGAAAAAATTATCAATACAGGCCTATTATGTCTACTTTGCTGTGCGGCCATCGCAGCATATTTCCTAGATCAAGGTTATTACGTCAATCTAATAAGTCGTATTGTCGTCTTTGCAATTGCAGGCATTGGACTCAATCTAGCATTAGGGTTTGGTGGAATGGTCAGTCTTGGACATGCCGCATTTTTTGGTATCGGTGGTTATATTGCTGGTATTTCTTCTCAACATTTCTTAGATAATACTGACGTTTTACTAGGCCTTAGTGGAACAAATCAAATGCTAACTATTTGGCTGATCACCATTATCGTCAACGCGGTACTTGCCTTGTTGATCGGATTAATTTCACTGCGAACCACTGGTATTTATTTCATTATGATCACATTGGCTTTCGCTCAAATGATTTATTATTTTGCCATCTCATGGCCAAGCTATGGCGGGGAAGATGGCTTATTAATCAGTGAGCGTAATCAACTATTCACTATAGCCACAGACAATGAATTATTTTTCTTTCTCATTTGCTTTTCTTTATTAATATTCTTTCTCTGGATAAGTTCTCGCATAATTCATTCACGTTTTGGCGCAGCGCTTGAAGTAGCTAGAATGAATCACGTCAGGCTAGCCACCGTCGGTATCAATCCTTTTCCTATCAAACTTGTCGCTTTTATATTTTCAGCAGTAATAACTGCATTGGCAGGCGCTTTATTTGCCGATTTAAATCGATTTGTCAGTCCTGACATGCTTAGCTGGCAGATGTCAGGAGAAATTATTATCTTTATATTGCTAGGCGGTTTAGGCCGCTTATTAGGACCTGTGATTGGCGCTACAATATTCGTTCTTTTAGAAACTTTCATTGGCGGTTATACCGAGCATTGGAAATTGTTTTTAGGCTTATTTTTATTAGCTACGGTTCTGTTTGCCAAAGGTGGATTAATGCAAATAATTGCGGGCAAAAAACAGCATGAATAAGCGCGCAAATACAGCTGTATTACAAATAAAATCACTAAATAAATCTTATGGTGCATTATCCGTCACTGATGATGTTTCCTGTGAGCTGTATCCAGGAGAAATACACACACTTATTGGCCCAAATGGCGCAGGGAAATCTACCTTGATAGGGCAAATAGCTGGTTGGATCAAACCTGACTCTGGTGCAATTTATTTAGGCAATGAAGATATCTCTAAAATGAGTGTCGCAAAGCGCAGTCGCATGGGCCTAGGTCGAAGTTTTCAAGTATCTTCCTTAGCAATGGAATTAAGTGCACGACGTAATGTCATGTTAGCCGTACAAGCACGTCAAGGGTCTAGTTTTCGATTCTGGAAGGCGGTCGATACTGACCAAAGTCTCATTGTAGAAGCCGACGAAATATTAAAAAAACTGCACATTGATGACTATAAACATGTTGTTGCCGCTGAACTATCTCATGGAAAACGCCGAGAATTAGAAGTCGCTTGTGCCATGGCATTAAAACCCAAGGTTTTACTACTGGATGAACCAATGGCGGGCCTTGACCCATCAAGTACTCAAGGTTTAGTAGAATTTCTTTTAAAGTTAAAAGAAACAATTCCAATCTTATTAATCGAACACGATATGGATGCCGTCTTTAAGTTATCTGATCGAATTTCGGTCTTGGTTTATGGCAAATTGATATTCTCTGGCTCGCCTGAAGAAATTAAAAACTCAAGTGATGTAAAAAGTGCGTATTTGGGAGAAGATTGATGCCGTTACTATGTGTAAAAAATATCGCTACTTTTTATGGTAAATCTCAAGCATTGTTTGACGTCAGCTTAGAAGTTAATCCTGGCGAAATAGTCGCATTGATGGGACGCAATGGTGTGGGCAAATCAACGACCATTAGGTCAATTTGTAACTTAACACCTGCAACGTCAGGCGAGATAAGTCTTGCTGATACCAATATTATAAAACTAGCTTCACACAAAATCGCTCAGCTTGGAATTGGCCTAGTGCCAGAAGGGCGTCGTTGTTTTCCCAATCTCAGCGTTTATGAAAACTTAATCGCTACTGCTCGTATTGATAAAAGCAGTCATTGGAGCTTAGAAAAAGTCTATTCATTATTTCCTCGCCTAGCTGAACGTAATACGCAAATCGCTTCAACGCTCTCTGGTGGTGAACAACAAATGTTGGCCATAGGTCGGGCCTTACTTACTAATCCTCGACTATTAATCCTAGACGAAGCGACAGAAGGCTTAGCACCTGTCATCCGACAAGAGATTTGGGCCGCTATTCATAAGTTACGAGAAACAGGCCAATCCATATTGTTAGTAGATAAAACATTAAAAGAGCTGTTGCCAGTTTGCGATCAATGTTTCATCTTAGAAAAAGGAGCATCCGTCTGGAATGGTAAACCTCATGAGCTCACCGAGGATGTCAGCAAACGATTTCTTGGTATTTAATCTAGCTAGACTGAGAATTTCTAGGCAGTACTAGATTCATTATCAAACCCACGATACCTGCTAAGCCAATTCCACTGAGAACAAATTGATCGCCAAAAGGAACACTCAAGTTGCCAACGCCTATCACTAAAATGACAGATGCAATTACCATATTACGTGAATCAGTAAGGTCGTTAACTTTAGCCAACACAGAAGCTCCAACCATCGTTACCATACCAAACATTAATATCATAATTCCGCCCATAACTGGCATTGGAATTGTTGATAAAAAGCCACCAAGTTTGCCGACAAAGGCTAAAACAATAGCGAAAATAGCCGCCCAAGTCATAATTGCTGGATTAAATGACTTTGTCAATGTTACTGCTCCAGTCACTTCTGAATAAGTAGTGTTTGGTGGTCCACCTAGCAATCCAGCCGCGGTTGTCGCCAAACCATCACCTAGTAATGTCTTATGAATGCCAGGTTTCTCCATATAATCTTTTTTTGTGACTCCACCGATTGCCATAATATCGCCAAAATGTTCAATTGCTGGAGCTATTGCAACAGGGAGAATGAATAAGATAGCGGCCCAGTTAAACTCTGGTTTCACAAAGTCTGGAATAGCAAACCATGCGGCATTTGAGACGCTTTCAAAATTGACGAAATTCACGCCTAGTAAAGGCCCAAGGATTAATGCCGCGATATAGCCTACAATAATACCGATAATGATAGGCAAGATACGAATCATTCCTTTGCCGACCACTGCTGCAATGATAACGGGAACTAGGGTAATAGTTGCTAATATTAAGGACGCTCCTTTTGGGAAAATTTGATTACTCCCCGCAAGTCCAGTGGCCATGTTTATTGCCACACCTGCTAAAGAAAGACCAATCACCATAATCACCGGGCCAACGACGATAGGGGGAAGAAGACGATGTAACCATCCTGCACCAAAAGCTCGAATGGCAAAACTGATAACTACATAAAGAAGGCCTGCAACCGCTAAAGCGCCTGTTGTAGCACCTATTCCCCAAGTTTGCACTCCATAGATAATCGGTGCAATAAAGGCAAAGGAAGAGGCTAAAAACACAGGTACTTGACC
>CALKZN010000166.1 GCA_938002995.1 uncultured Arenicellaceae bacterium
GCGATGGGTTTGGCAATCAATGAAGTCAACAGAGAAAGCAGAGCCATCGAGTTTTACAATCTCTTATCCAGTTTTGATTTTATGAGCTCCACGCCAACTTTGTTTAATTCAGGAACGCTAAGGCCGCAATTATCCTCGTGCTATCTCACTACTGTTCCAGACGAGCTTAAAGGTATTTACAACGCATTGGGTGACAATGCCATGCTATCTAAGTTTGCTGGCGGTCTTGGCAATGACTGGACGCCTGTGCGTGGCATGGGCGCTTATATTCAAGGCACCAATGGCAAATCGCAAGGCGTGGTGCCATTTTTGAAAGTGGCCAATGACACAGCGGTTGCTGTGAATCAAGGCGGCAAACGAAAAGGCGCGGTCTGCGCTTATCTGGAAACATGGCATATCGATATCGAAGATTTTCTTGATTTGCGTAAAAACACCGGTGATGAGCGTCGCCGTACTCATGATATGAATACCGCAAACTGGATCCCAGATTTGTTCATGCAACGTGTGGTTGAAGAGGGCGAGTGGACCTTATTTTCGCCGGATGATGCACCAGAATTGCATGACTTAAGCGGCAAAAAATTCAAACAAGCGTATGAACAGTATGAAGCGCTTGCTGATAAAGGCGAAATCAAGTTATTCAAACGCCTTAAAGCCGTCGATTTATGGCGAAAAATGATCGGCATGTTATTTGAAACAGGTCATCCATGGATGACATTCAAAGATCCTTGCAACATTCGTTATACCAATCAACATCAAGGTGTTGTGCACAGTTCAAACTTGTGTACTGAAATCACATTGCATACCAATAATGACGAAATTGCCGTGTGTAACTTAGGTTCAGTCAACCTTGCACAGCATATGAAAGAGGGTGATCAAAGCTATGAGTTAGATCACGAAAAACTAGAGCAAACCATCGCCACTGCAATGCGTATGCTCGACAATGTCATTGACTACAATTATTACAGCGTTCCACAAGCAAGACGTTCAAACCTACAACACCGTCCTGTTGGTATGGGTTTGATGGGTTTCCAAGATGCCTTGTATCAAAAAGACCTATCCTATGCGAGTGAAGCAGCCGTGGAATTTGCCGATGAGTCGATGGAGTTGATCAGCTACTACGCCATTCAAGCATCTTGTCAGCTGGCCAAAGAGCGTGGCAGCTATCCAAGCTTTGAAGGCTCGCTATGGAGCAAAGGCATTTTGCCGATTGATTCTGCCAAAGTGTTGGCGGATGAACGCGGCAATTACATTGATCAAAACCTAGAATACTCTTCAAAAAATAAGCTCGACTGGGATAGTTTGCGAGTGAATATTCAGCAATATGGCATGCGCAACAGCAACTGCCTTGCGATTGCCCCCACAGCGACTATTTCAAATATTTGCGGTGTCAGTCAATCGATAGAGCCGACCTATCAAAACCTCTATGTGAAATCGAACCTTTCAGGTGAGTTTGCAGTATCGAATCCGTATTTGGTACGCAAGCTTAAAGATCTTGGTTTATGGGATGAAGTGATGGCCAATGATTTGAAATACTATGACGGGTCAATTCAAAACATTGACCGTATTCCTGATGAGATCAAAGCGGTCTATAGCAATGCCTTTGAAATGGATTCACGGTGGTTGGTAGAAGCAGGCTCGCGTCGTCAAAAATGGCTTGATCAAGCGCAAAGCTTGAATTTATATATGAGCGAGCCATCCGGGAAGAAATTAGATCAACTATATAAACTCGCTTGGGTTCGTGGCTTGAAAACTACCTACTATTTGCGCTCATTGGGAGCAACGCAGGTTGAGAAAAGTGGTGGAGGCGCAACGGGAATATCCAATACTGTGCTTCAATCGAATGAGTCTCAAACGACTCAAAGTTCACCCCAAGCTTGTTCTATTTTGGATCCTGATTGCGAAGCTTGTCAGTAGTTGAGTAGTTGAGTAGTTTTCTCAAATTGGCACAACGTTAAAAATAGAATCAAAACCAAACATATTTACTCAAAATTTCGGAGAATCAATCATGTTAGATTGGAACGACCCTATTGCTTCATTTGTTGACACAGATGCAGTGACCAAAACAAACGAAGCGACTAAACCAAAAAATACAGCTGAGTTGGTAACTGATTTGCCTAATTCATCAAAGTTGCTGTCTGAATCGCTAGCGCCTGTCAGGGCAGAGGATAAGCGCATCATCAATGGCGAGGGTGATATCAATCAGCTCGCGCCATTCAAATACCCTTGGGCATGGAACTATTTTCTCAATGCCAACAAAAACCATTGGACACCTTTGGACGTCAACATGACCAAAGATATTCAAGACTATAATCATCGTCTTACTACAGAAGAAAAGCACGTCTATGAAAACGTGTTAGCCTACCTGACCACGTCCGATATCTTAGCGATGCGCAATATCGGTTTAGCCGTAATGGAGAAAATGACCGCGCCAGAGCTGCAAATTTATCAAGCGCGCCAAGTGTTTGAAGAAGCCATGCACACATGGACCTATCAGCACTGTATTGAAACCATCGGCCTAGATCAAAGTGAAATCTACAACCGTTATCGCGTCGTACCAGAGATTTACCAAAAAATAAAAATGGCCAACGACAAACTCAGCTCAGTGATGAAACCAGACATGGATTTGAAGAACCCAGATGAGCTCGATAACTTTGTACATTCCTATTTGTTCTTTGCTGGCGTGTTTGAAGGCTGTTGGTTCTACAACGGCTTCAGTCCAATTTTCTCATTGCAACGCCGTGGTTTGATGACAGGCACAGCAGAACAACTACAATACATCATGCGCGACGAAGTCATGCACAGCGGTTTTGGCATGCGTGTCGTCAAAGAAATCGTTAAAGAAGAAAACCTCACCCTCGACGAACAACGTCTTCGTGACATGTGGGATGAAAGCGAAGCCGCTGAAATCACCTATGCAAACTACCTCTTGAAAGAGCCAATACTGGGCTACAACGCAGAAGACCACATCGAACACTTTCGCTTCATCGCCAATCGCCGCGCCAGACAAATGAATATCTTCGAACCATTCCCAGGTGCAGAAAATCGCCTAGCCTGGCTCGATGAACAAGCTAATATGCGTAAAGAGAAAAATTTCTTCGAAACAAGAGTCACCGAATACCAAACAGGCGCAGCACTTAATTGGGATTAACTGTATGTTATGAAAAGTGATATGCGACTTGAAAATAAACCGACTGACGCTTTATTATGTTATGGATTATCTTGCAAATTATTGAAAATAAAGCATAAAATATTCAGGTAAAACAAAACCGACACTTTGTTGCGCCGACATCAAGTCGGCGAAACAAAGTTATATAATAAAGTAAAATGGCATAAGTATATGAATAATAAAGGGAATAGTAGAAGTCGGTTTTGTCAGAAAAAACCGAATAAACCGACAACAACTTCTCCGACATCAAGTCGGATAACAAGCTGTTAGGCATATTGAGTAATGGAGTATTTCAACAAAAATATATCAGGTCACAATGATTGGGAAGAGTCTTTCATAGGACAGTTGTTAGAGTGTCATACCTGGAACAGGGATGAGTTTTGGAGGCTCCATGCTGATATAACGGTCTACATAACTACCAATGCAGATTCTGGTTCGCTGCCAAGGCATATTGCTGGCGAGTTCAGTCGTCTTGTTTACCTGATAATGCTTATGTATGCCGCGCATTATGACCCCCAAGATGTATATCGAATCGAAGGTGTTAACGAAGAGGAATTGACCAATTTTATTGAACGTGTAGAGTGGTTGTCTCAGAGTTATTTTAATGGCAATGTGCCGAATGAAAGTGAGTTCTATGAACAGAATCCATACCTTAAAAATGCCTAACAAGCACATTAAAAAACGCTTCACTGCGTTGCGCTGGACACTCGCAAGCGAGTGCCTTTTATGTGGGCGTTGAGACTGTAGAAAAAGTCCAAAACAAGGAGATATTTGGTAAAATTAGGCCTTACTGTAAACGGAGTTAGTAATGCCTAAATATAAGTCTTACGACTACAATCAATCGTCGATGATAGTGATTAACTATCAAGATCAATTGCAATCAGGAACGTTCGAGCATGCCTTGCATCATTTGATCGATAACAAGATTGATTTGAGTATTTTTTACCC
>CALKZN010000167.1 GCA_938002995.1 uncultured Arenicellaceae bacterium
CAATTCTATTGGCACTAAAATAGTACTACTTATTCCTGTGTATGGCTTCATGACTGGCAGGCCTGACTTTATAGATATTGCTTTGGCTTACGCATTGATCAATTTTATTGGCACGATTGCCGTTTTAAAATATTTTGAATATGGCGCGCTAGGCGGTTCTGAATATCAAGAAGGTGATCAATAATGAGTAATGACGTTATTATCTATATGTTGATCAACACCCTTGTCAGCGCTTTGGCCATTGGCGGTATATTCTTTATCTTAATCGGCGCTGTAGGAATGCATCGTATGCCAGATGTTTACTCGCGCATTCATGCTGCAAGTATTATTGACACCGGCGGCGCATCATTAATCATGGGTAGTCTTTGCATTTATGGTCTTTATATAGGCGAAGGCATGGCTGTTATCAAAATTTTATTAACTTACTTTTTTATACTTTTCACGGGACCAACTGCCTCTCACGCAGTAGCAAAAATGGCTCTCATGGGACAAGAAATACCTATCGGAAAGAAACAAGAACCCGTTGTGCACAAAGACTTACTAGAAACGAGCCAACGTAAATACACTAAACGCGCCAAGCGCCTAAAACATAAATAAGGCCTTCGAATGATAGATATTAACTTAAGCTCAGCCCTGATCGAGCAAATCACTATCATGACACTGCTAAGTTTCTTAGTCGTTATTGTGTTTGCCATTATTTGGCTAAAAGACTTATTTGCAGCTGTTATTTTATTAGGCGTTTATAGCTTATGTGCTGCTGCAATTTTTGTTGTTATGGATGCAGTTGACGTTGCATTTACTGAAGCCGCTGTCGGTGCCGGTATATCAACCATATTATTGTTAGGCGCCCTCTCGCTAACAGAACACGAACAAAAACCGCAACAGCATAAAAACTTTGTTGCCATCATCATTGTCATATTCACAGGCAGCTTATTGATTTATGGCACCTTAGACTTACCATATTATGGCTCAGCCATATCTGCTGCCAACACTCACCCTGAATTAGCAGAAAGGTTTATTTTCCGCTCAGAAGCCGAAACAGGCATTCCCAATATCGTTACCTCAGTTCTGGCAAGTTATCGCGGTTATGACACATTAGGCGAAACTGCTGTGGTCTTTACTGCTGCTGTCGCTGTCTTAGCCCTAATTGGTCTTCGCCGAATCTATCGTGAAGGCGAAGAAAATGAGTTTGGTCTTACTGTAAACAATGATGCCAACTACAGAGCTACCGATCAGAACGAAGAAAACATCAAACAGGACGATGAAACAGATATCAAGTTTCGCGAAGATGGCTCGGTCAAGACCAAGTATGACAATGCAAACCAAAAAGAGCTTGCAAACAATCAAGATCATACGACTGATGAAAGCACTGCCAAAAATCCCAATAAAAATGGAGGTACTGACACATGATGCAAAAACACCAGCAACGCCATGAAGTGTTGCAAGTTATCTCTAAACTATTGATTCCTTTTATTTTATTATTTGCTTTATACGTCCAATTTCATGGCGATTTTGGCCCTGGCGGCGGCTTCCAAGCAGGTGTTATTTTTGCTTCAGCGTTCATTCTGCATGGACTTATTTTTGGCGTAACTAAGACTCGCAAAGTATTACCCGCACAAGCACTGAAAACAGGTATGGCTCTTGGCGTTTTACTCTATGCTGGCACTGGTGTTGCCAGCCTTTTCCTAGGTGGTAATTTTCTCGATTACAGTGTTTTAGCTCATGATCCTTTGCATGGACAACATTGGGGAATTTTTACGATAGAGCTTGGAGTAGGACTAACCGTCACATGCGTGATGATCATCATGTTTTACAGTTTTTCTTTGAGGGTTCGTTAATATGACGACACTACTGGCACTGTTTAACTATTGGATTGTCATCATTCTTATGATGACAGGCCTCTATATAATGATCACTCGCCACAATTTAATAAAAAAACTGATTGGCCTAAGTATCTTTCAAACGGCTATTTTCTATTTCTATATTAGTCTCGGCAAAGTGACTGGTGGATCAGCTCCTATTATTGATCCTGATGTAACAACATACTCAAATCCCTTGCCTCATGTTCTCATTTTGACCGCAATTGTGGTCGGAGTTGCAACAACGGCTGTAGGCCTCGCCTTAATTGTTCGTATATACGACAACACTGGCAGCATTGAGGAAGATGATATTCGAGAACATGAACTCAGCTTAATCAAAGATTCTGAGCAACGCATAAATAAATCATCTATGAACAAAACGGATCAGGGATAGTCAGTATGTCAGCAGTAGTTGAAATGTCCGTCATGGAACAAGTCATTCATCACTTACCCGCTTTAATTATCGTTCTGCCCTTAATGATTGCTCCATTATGCGTTATTTTCCGCAATCGTATAGTGGCTTGGTCATTGACAGCAGTCACTAGTGGCATTTGCGCAGTTATTGCCGCTTGTTTGCTTATATTGGTCAAAAACGGCGCACCCATTCATTATGCCCTAGGCGGCTGGAGTAGCCCCAGCGGGATTGAATACTATATTGATATCAGCAATGCACTAATCCTATTATTAGTGTCCAGCATCAGTACTGTAGTTTCAGTTTATAGCCTGCATAGTGTTGACCAAGAAATTCCCAGAGAAAAACATTACCTTTTTTATACGGCTTGGTTACTTTGCTTAACCGGCGCTCTAGGTATTGCCATTACTTGTGATGCATTTAACGTGTTCGTATTTTTAGAAATTTCATCCTTATCCACCTATCTACTAATCGCCCTAGGCAACGAACGTCCGCATTCATTTATGGCGTCGTTTCGTTACCTCATCATGGGTAGCGTTGGAGCCTCGTTCATTTTGCTTGGTATTGGTTTCTTATATGCAGCAACCGGAACGCTGAATATGCAAGACCTTTCAGAGCGAATCCCTTTGGTTGCAGAGTCACGCACTGTCATCGTCGCCTTTGCCTTTATCACTGTCGGCCTCTTAATCAAGATAGCCATGTTTCCAGTGCATAATTGGCTTCCTAATGCTTACCAGTATGCACCCTCTGCAGTCAGTTCATTCTTGGCTGGTACGGCAACTAAAGTATCAATCTATGTATTGATGCGTTTTATGTTTGATGTGTTTGGCACCAACTACAGCTTCAGTCAAATGTTGCTCAGCAACGTGCTTATGCCTTTAGCTGTGATCGGTTTTATCCTCATGTCAGTTGTTGCTATTTTTCAAACTGATTTACGTCGATTGTTGGCTTATTCAAGTATTGCGCAAATTGGCTATATTATCGCAGGCGTTTCTATGGCCACTCAGGCAGGCCTTTCTGCCGCCATGATTCACATTGTCAATCATGGCTTAATCAAGTCTGCCTTATTCATGGCAACAGGCTGCATGCTTTATCGCCTTGGCTCAGTTCATATTCAATCGCTAAGACAATTAATTTCTTCAATGCCAATCACTGTCAGCGCCTTTGCCTTTGGCGGTATTAGTCTTATTGGCCTGCCATTAACTGCTGGCTTTATCAGCAAATGGAATTTGATTACTGCAGCACTTGAGAAAGATTGGTGGTGGTTAGCCGCGCTGATCTTAGTCAGCTCAATCTTGGCAGTCGTCTATATTGGCAAAGTCATTCAAATGACATGTTTTTCACCAATAACAACTGAAAACAATCAAAGTAGCGGTCAAGTGATTAGCGAAGCACCAACACTTATGTGGGTGAGCACTTGGATTTTACTATTAGCCTCATTATATCTAGGCATCAACAGTGAAGATTTTGTTGCCTTGACTCAACAAGGTGCAAATCAAGTTTTAGGAGGATTCAAATAATGTGGCCATTATTTATCCTTGATGAATTAAACCCCATATGGGCAATATTAGTTCCCTTATTTGCGACACCTTTTATCGCAATCTTAGGTGAAAAGTGTCGTAACTACCGCGAAGGCGTTATTCTTATTGCAGGTTTACTGACATTGCTTGTAAACATCATTATGTTTAATGGTTTACAAAATGGCACACCGATAAGCAGCGGTGAACAAGTATTATTTGCAGGGCTTAGCTTAAAACTCTCAGCTGAACCCATAGGCGTGCTATTTGCACTATTAGCCAGTTTTTTGTGGGTCGTCACAACGATCTACAGCATTGGCTATATGCGCTCACATAATGAAAAGAACCAAACGCGTTTTTACATTTGTTTCGCTATCGCCATTGCAGCTGTCATGGCAGCTGCCTATTCAGATAATTTATTAACGCTATTTGTTGCCTATGAAGCAATAACAATATCGACAGTGCCCCTAGTCACACATGCCGGAACCCCTGCTGCGCAACGTGCAGGCCGAATCTATATCATCACATTAATGACTGCATCTATTGGCTTGCTTATGCCTGCAATGATTTGGATTTGGTTCATCACTGGCACGTTAGACTTTGTTGAAGGCGGTATTTTAGGCAGTGCAAATCTATCACCGACTACTCTATCCATTATACTGGGATTGATTGTTTTTGGGACAGCCAAAGCCGCACTGATGCCTGTACATGGTTGGCTACCAAACGCGATGGTTGCCCCAACACCCGTTAGCGCCTTATTGCATGCAGTGGCGGTTGTAAAAACTGGTGTCTTCTTAATTCTAAAAGTTATCGTTTATATTTTTGGCATACAAACACTCAGCGATACAGGTGCCGCCAATTGGCTGATATATCTTTGCTGCGCCACGATACTCATTGCCTCCTTGATAGCACTGACCAAAGATAACTTAAAAGCACGGTTGGCTTACTCGACGATTGCGCAACTCTCGTACATCATTCTTGCGGCATTACTGGCTACACCTGAGGCCATTGTTGGCGGTGGCCTGCATATCGTGGTTCACGCTTTTGGGAAAATTACTCTATTCTTTTGTGCTGGAGCAATCTTAGTATCTTTACACTATAAAAATGTCAGCGACCTTGATGGCATGGGCAAACAGATCCCATTGACTATGCTGGCCTTTTTCATTGGTGCACTGACTATCATCGGCCTTCCACCGACTGGCGGCCTATGGAGCAAGCTGAGTATTGCTGTGGGATCATTGGATGCTGGAATGATATTCCCAGTCGGTGTATTAATGCTGAGTTCGCTATTGAATATTGCTTATTTATTACCTATTCCAGTCCGAGCGTTTTTCCTTGAAAAGAAAGAACCGCAAAAATCACAATTCAGCTCTTTACAAACAGACACATCAACAAGCACATTTGGCATAGAACCCTTAGCTTGTAAAATAGCCATTACAATCACCATGATTGCTTGTGTGGCTTTATTCTTTTATGCCGAAAAAATTACCGATGTGCTTTACACCTTACGGTTCTAAACTTGAATTATGAGCAATGACACTAACAATCACTCTGATCAATCTAGCGGTTTTTTCTATCGAAAAGACGTCATACGCTGGATTCTTCGCATCTTTTATCTATGTTGTTTCGCCCTATTGGTCGTAGATTTTATTATTCATCGACACACAGAAACTGCAGTCGAAAAAATTCCAACCTTTTATGCTTTTTATGGTTTTGTCGCCTGCAGTATCCTTGTGTTTATTTCCAAATTGATGCGCATCTTTCTGATTCGTGATGAAAATTATTATGACGAACCTGAAGCCCCTGAAGACTATTTAAACAATCAAGAATTAAAACACCCAACAAGCGAATACCCTGAT
>CALKZN010000168.1 GCA_938002995.1 uncultured Arenicellaceae bacterium
AAATTAAAGGCGGTATTGTACTCTTTCTTTTAAAGATAGTTTACCGCCATCATAGATAGCTTTCTTAACTCTGATAAAACTTACAGCATGACAATCATTGACTCACATTGCCATTTAGATTTTCAAGCCTTTTCTACAGATCGAGAGCAGGTACTCAGCAATTGCACCACGCAAGGTGTTGAACATATTGTGGTTCCAGGAGTCACTGCCAGCACTTGGCAGAACCTAATCGAACTTTGTGAATCAAACCCAATGCTGCACTTTGCCTTGGGTTTGCATCCAATATTCTTAGCCCAGCATCAATTAGCCGATATCAATATTTTAGATACCTTTCTTGAAAAACACTCTGTCGTTGCAGTCGGGGAAATTGGTTTGGATTTTTTCATCAAAGAGCTAAACCAAGCTGAACAAACCCAATTCTTTGAAGCACAATTACAACTCGCCGCTAAACATAAACTTCCCGTAATTTTACATGTTCGTAAAGCGCATGATCAAACCATAGCCTTGCTCAAAAAACATAAGATCACAAGTGGCATTGTGCATGCCTTCAATGGTTCAATTCAACAAGCTCACCATTATATTGAACTTGGATTAAAACTCGGCTTTGGGGGCATGTTGACCTATGAGCGCTCTAGAAAACTACGCCAACTGGCAAAAGACTTGCCCTTAGAATCAATCGTGTTAGAAACTGATTCGCCCGACATGACCGTTGAACAACATCGTGGCGATCGCAATAGCCCCGAATATTTGCCTCTGATCTTAGATGCCTTGAGTGACATTCGTCAGCAAGACAAAAAAACTATCGCTGAAATCACTACACAAAATACATTGGATGCTTTGCGACTGTCTTAGCCTTTTCCTTTATTAGACCTTTCGCTCTTAACCTTTCCATTCAGATACATATTCTTCAACTCGCAATGGTGTAATTGGTCGTCTTTCTTCAGGGCGTTGACCAACATAAACATAGCCAACAATTTTTTCATTTGCTGAAAGCCCTAACAGCTCATTTACTTTCGAATGAAAAGCAAGCCAACCACTACGCCAGATCGCACCCAAGCCTTGTGCTTCCGCCGCTAAAATAAGATTCTGCGTTGCGGCGACTGCCGACCAGTCTTGCTCAACATCAGGAATTTTGTCACTTTCTTTCAAGCTGGCAATAGCAACGATGATCATTGGCGCACGTAAACCTATCGTCTTCATTTTATTCAAACCTCTTCCTGTCACGCCTTCTTCGTCTCGAATGCGATATAGGGCATCACAAAAATTTTGTCGTGCTTCACCTTCAATCGTCAAAAAGCGCCAAGGCGTTAACGCCCCATGATCTGGTGCACGCAAAGCGGCTTTGAACATTTCATTTAGCTGATCTTTAGTGGGTGCAGGCGCTTCTAAAATAGCTGAAGATACGCGTTGTTGTAATACGGTTAATGCGTCCATAATTTTTTGTTGATAAAAAAGCTGATAAAAATAAGTCTGAATTGGTTGATTGACATTATATATTGACAATACTACAGGTAAACTAAGTGCTATGAATATGACACAAAAAACATCTCCTACAGTCAGCGCGGCAATGCTAGTCATTGGCAATGAAATTCTTTCGGGTAGAACACAAGATGCCAACATTCAACACTTAGGCATTGAATTAGGTCTTCGCGGCATTCAACTCCAAGAAGTGCGAATTGTCGCAGATATTGAAAAAGATATCGTCGATGCAATCAATACTTTAAGACAACGTTATAACTATGTCTTCACCACAGGCGGCATTGGCCCAACCCATGATGACATCACTTCGGAATGCATCGCCAAAGCATTTGGCGTGGCTAACACTCCACACCCTATCGGTTTCAAATTACTTGCCGATTTTTATGCGTCTAAAGATATTGAATTTAATGCTGCTCGCCAGCGTATGGCACATACCCCAGAAGGCGCAACTCTGATTAAAAACGAAGTCTCAATGGCGCCGGGCTATTGCATGGACAATGTCTATGTCATGGCTGGCGTACCACGTATCATGCGCAATATGTTAGACGGAATTTTGCCATTATTAAAAGGCGGTGCCGTCGTCAAAAGCCACGCTCTGACTACCGACCTTCCCGAGGGCCTGATTGCCGAACACCTCAAATCCATTCAAAATGTTTTTGATGGCAAAATTGATATTGGCAGCTACCCAAAAGATCGCAAAGTCAAAAAAGGCTATATTGTTAGTTTGATCATCCGCAGCAGCGATGAAGAAGCACTCTCGATATCAGTAAATCAACTACAAGAAAAGCTCATCGAGCTTGGTGGCAAAGTAGTTGATGGCGAAGTCGAAGAAGAAGTGTTGTTCGCTTGAATCATTTTAAATCTATGAAAATTGAAGGATAAGAAAAAATGACAATTGCTTATTCTTGTGTGTTTATTGCCGCCTTAATACCCTACATCTGGGCAGGTTTGGCAAAGGCTTCCAAGCCCAAATACAATAACTATGAACCCCGCGTTTTCCTTGATAAATTAGATGGCTGGGGACAACGCGCCAATTGGGCACAAGCTAACAGCTTTGAAGCATTCCCTGCTTTTGCGGCAGCGGTGATCATTGCCAGTCATATAGCAGCAATCAACCCCGACACCTTAGACAAACTCGCTATCTTATTCGTGATAACTAGAGTGCTGTATGGAATCTTTTACATCACCAACTATGCCGCGCTCAGATCAATTGCTTGGCTAATCGGTATAAGTTCTTGGATAAGTATTTTTATATTGTCGTTTTAAATTAAAAATCAAGCATCGTCGAACTGATTCCCATAACGTTCACATTCATTTAATAGTTTTTCCAGGTGCTCTGGAGTGATTTGCTCATTGGCTAAAATCAAACGAATCCCATACTTGCCTTTATAGTTAGCATAATCAATATAGGCTCCACCTTCTGCGACCATGGTTTTGCAAATCGCTTTATTGAGTTCTCCTATTTCATCTTCGCTCATGCTAGTTTTCGGCACATAGCGAAACAACACATTCAAATAGGCTGCTGGTGCTAGCATTTCAAACGAGTCATTTTGCTGAACCATTTCAACACAACGCGTTTTGATGTCTTGCAAATAATCAATTTTTTTAGCAAATCCTTGGTTGCCAATTGCTTTCCAGCTCAGCCAAACTTTCAATGCATCGGCGCGGCGACCACATTGAATTGAACGTTCGCCTAAATTGTATTGCGCGTTGGCATCTTGATGGAATAGGTATTCTCCGCCACCGCCTGACGTACATGCTCTTAATGCTCCCGTATGATTAACTAACACAACTGCAGCAGTAAGTGGCACATTCATTAGTTTATGCGCATCCCAAGCAAAAGAATCAACCAGATGGCAATCGGCGATTAAATGACGATGTTTTTCTGAGAATAATACTGGCGCTCCCCAGGCACCATCAATATGAACCCAAATATTATGTTTTTTAGCAATTTCAGAACATGGTTTGACCGGATCATAAGCACCTAGGACTGTGGTGCCAGCAGTGAGACCAATATAAAAAGGAATATGTCCCTGAGCGAGACTTTTTTCAATTTCAGCTTCTAAGGCTGAAGGCTTAATACGGCCTTCTTGGTCAGACTCAACAGCAACAAGGTTATCAGTACCAATACCCAAAACATTGACTGAGCGTTGGTTGGAATAGTGCGCTTGATCGGAGACATACGCCACCAAGGTTTTGCCTTGCAGACCTTTAGTTTTACTATCTGGTACGGCGTGATGACGTGCCAGCATCATACCAATCAAATTCGCCTGGCTGCCGCCAGAAACCATTACACCTTCACCGTCTTGGAAGCCAATCAGTTGGTTCCATTGTCGAATCAATTCCAGTTCCATCAATGTAGAAACCGGGCCGACTTGATAAGTGTGCATGGTGGCATTAGTTAAGCTGGTGATCCAATCACCTAACAATGCAGGAGTATTGACGCCTGAATAAAGCAACTTAAAAAAATCGGGGCGAGAAACATCAGGACTGTAATTCAAATAATCATGAATTGCTCTTTCTAGCTCTTCAGGGCTGCAACCTTTTTCACTCAAAGAAACATTCAGTATTTTTTCTAATTCAGGCGCAGTGATAGCACTTGAAACTGGACGGTCTTTATTTGTCCAGTGATCTACAGCGCGGGAAAGAATATCTAAATGATCTTGCATGATTCGAGTTCCTTAGGTTTCTGTTTTTGTTTGATTGAATGTTTTGACTAAACGATAGGGTAATACAAAAGTGCCAACGAATATACTATGAATAACTATTGAAAATGCGCACCAATAATTACAATTATTAAAGCCGATACCATCCAAAATGCAATCGCTTACATTTTAGTTTTTCTTATGATCTAATAACAAGATATTCAAGAAATTTATTTATAACTCATCCTATTTTGATGATTAATCATGACGAATAAGAAAAAATTCACTCAATCATTTACTCAACAAGAATCCATTCCTGAACTAGGCATTGAAACCGCAATTGAGGTTATGCGCTCGGGCAGATTGCATCGCTACAATACTTTGCCTGACGAGTTAGGTGAAACAGATTTACTTGAAATTGAATTTGCTGAATATTTAGGTGTGCCATATTGTTTGGCCTGCTCCTCTGGAGGCTATGCATTGCACATTGCTTTGCGAGCTGCTGGTATTGAACATGGTGAGCTCGTCTTGTGCAATGCATTTACTTTAGCTCCCGTCGCGGGCGCAATTCATAACAGTGGCGGTGTGCCCTTATTAGTCGAAAGCACAGATGATTATTGTATCGACTTGGCAGATCTTGAAGCTAAAGCCGCCCCAAAAGACGTTCGGTTTTTAATGCTCAGCCACATGCGAGGCCATATAGTCGATATGGACCGGATCATGGAAATTTGCAAAGAACACGGCTTATTTTTAATTGAGGACTGCGCTCATACTATGGGCGCTAGTTGGAACGGCAAAAAAAGCGGCACATTTGGTGATATCGCATGTTTTAGCACACAAACCTATAAACACATCAATTCAGGTGAGGGCGGTCTTTTGACCTGTTCTGATGATCAATTGATGGCTAAAGCGATCATTCATTCAGGCTCTTATATGCTGTTTGAAAATCATCAAGCAGCACCTTCGAAAGCAGTGTTTGATCAAATTCGCTTAGACACGCCAAACTATAGTGGTCGCATGGATAATCTACGAGCTGCAATTTTACGGCCACAACTCGCAGATTTAGACACGCAATGTGGTCGTTGGAACGCTCGTTATGAAGTATTAGCTAGCGCTCTCGAAAAATGCAAAAAAATCACTATTCCAGAACGTGTCAAAGAAGAACAATTTGTTGCTAGTTCCTTCCAACTTTCACTGTTCGGCTCAAGCCCAGAAACAATGCAAAAAGTAGTTGCTGAATGCCAAGAACGCGGCGTCACATTAAAATGGTTCGGCGCCGATGAACCGCAAGGCTACACTAGTCGATATGACAGCTGGCAATATATTCAGGATATACCTGAACTGTCAAAAACGACATTGATGCTGTCTACACTTTTGGATATGCGCATTCCTCTCACATTTAGTTTGGAAGATTGTTCGCTGATTGCAGATATCATCATCGATGTGGTTGAGACATATGCTTAATAAATCTAATCTATCCTTCATAGATTAGATTCAATAATTCGACTAAATCATTAACTTGTTTATCATCCAACCTTTTCAACAAATGCTTTGATTTTTGTTCAAGTGTTTCTGATGAGTCTGCAAAAATTTGCTCTCCCGTTTCGGTGATTTTCACCAAACTTTCTCTCGCATCTCGTGGGTTCGCTTGTTTTTG
>CALKZN010000169.1 GCA_938002995.1 uncultured Arenicellaceae bacterium
ACGCCTATGCCGCCAAATAAGGTGTAAATAGTTTTGTAACTAACGTTAAACTTTTCAAGCATTAACCACATTGAACCGAACACAAGAATAGATGCCGCTGCACGCATGGCCAATGCTTTGCCCATGAAGTGCGGCGTTTCTTGTTTTGACACCCATTGTAAAGTGAGTGATTGATTCATGGTTTCAAAGTAGTGGAAACCGACAGACATGATGACGGTCGTGATATATAGACCCAATACTGAGGGGAAGTAGCCGGTGAGTAAAACGCCAATGGCGAGTGTTAGCAATGATAGGATGGCAAAGCGTTGTTCACGAATGACGAGTAAAACAAAGATGGCAGTAAAGGCAAGAAAACCGGGAACTTCTCTTAAGCTTTGTAAGATGCCGATTTCTTTGCCACTGAAGTTGGCGGCTTCGACGCTGTAGTTATTGATTAACGCCATCCAGGTTGAAAATATCAATGGCATAAGGAATGCCATGACTAGCAAAAGATTAGTTGGTGTTTGCCAATGGCGATGTTCAGGTTTGCCCTGAATTTTAGCTTGCTTTTGTGTTTCAGTAGAACCTGACATTAGGGTAGTGTACTCGCTCTATAGCCATGAATGAATGCTGAAATCAAAGAGTTGATAAGAAAAATTGATGAATGTCATCAATATGTCGTATCAAATATCAATTCAATATTGATATAATGGCTACATTATATGAATAAAGACGGTAAACGTTTATTAACGCACTTATTAATCCATTATGAAAAATACTGATGATTTAAGAATTTTGGGAGAGAAAGAATTGCTGACTCCTGCACAATTGCTGGAAATACTCCCGATTACAGAAAAAGCTGCTGAGACTACTGCCAAAGGTCGTCGAGATATCGAAAATGTTCTTGATGGTAAGGATGATCGTTTAGTGGTTGTGGTTGGGCCTTGCTCAATTCATGATCCTGAATCTGCAATGGAATATGCAGGTAGATTAAAAAAACTAAAAGATGAGCTCGCGGATGATTTAGTGATCATTATGCGTGTATATTTTGAAAAACCTCGTACAACAGTTGGTTGGAAAGGTTTGATCAATGATCCAGATATCAATGGTTCTTATAATATAACCAAAGGTTTGAACTTAGGCAGAAAGGTATTGCTAGATATCAATGAGATTGGTTTGCCTGCAGGTTCAGAATATTTGGATTTGATTACGCCGCAATACTCTGCTGATCTAGTTGCTTGGGGTGCGATTGGTGCTCGAACAACTGAGAGTCAATGCCATCGTGAATTGGCATCTGGATTGTCTTGCCCAGTAGGTTTTAAGAATGGTACAAATGGCAACGTCAAAATTGCGATTGATGCGATGGGCGCTGCAAAAAATCCTCATCACTTTTTGTCGGTGACTAAAGAAGGACGTACAGCTATTTTTCAAAGTGCTGGTAATCCTTATTGCCATGTTATTTTACGTGGTGGTACAGAACCAAATTATTCTGCTGAACACATCCAGTCATCGGGAGAGGTGATTGAAAAAGCAGGTCTAACGCCGAACATCATGGTCGATTTTAGCCATGCGAACAGTTATAAAACGCCTGAACGTCAAGCTGAAGTTGCCGATGATATTGCTGTTCAACTTGAGAATGGTGAAGGACGTATCTTTGGTGTGATGATTGAATCCCATTTGGTTGCAGGTAATCAAAAAGTGGTTGAAGGTCAACCACTGACATATGGTCAAAGTATTACTGATGGTTGCATGGATTGGGACGGTACTGATGTTGTTTTGCGCCAATTAGCTGCGGCAGTCAGTAAACGCCGTTCTAAGAAAGCAGCATAGGACTTTGTTATGGGTTCATATGCCTTGCTTGGAGAAAAGTTAGGGCACAGTGTATCGCCGCAATTACATGCGGCGATTTATCGTCAATTGGGCCGTACAGAAAATAGTTATCGTTCTGTAGAGGTTGCTCCAGAGAATGTTAGTGATTTTTTTGCAGGATTCGCAGCGGGCGCTTTTGATGGCATCAATATCACTATTCCATACAAGGCAGCGGCATTGCCTTTTTTGCAACAAATTGATGCAAAAGCCAAACGTTTAAATGCTGTGAATTGTGTTTATCGCCGCAATGGTGATTTGATTGGTTACAACACTGATGTTTCTGGCTTTGCTTACTTATTACGTCGCCACTCCATTGATTTAGAGGATGCTGAGTGCGCCATTTTAGGTGCAGGTGGTAGTGCTCAAGCGGTTGCTTCTGTATTGGCTGATGGCAATGTACGAAGCGTGAAAGTGGCGAACCGTTCTATTGATAAAGCGAATCGTTTAGCTATGTTCATTGAAGCGATGAACCCAAATGTGAAGACCGAATTAGTTTCTTTTGATGATTTGTCTGGCGCAAAACTAGACTTGATTGTGAATTCAACATCGCTTGGTATGTCACCAAATAGTGACAATTCTGCGATGCCAAAGGCCGATTTTAGTCAAGTGAAGGCTGTGGTTGATTTGATTTATAACCCATCTGAAACAACAATCATGCGTGAAGCTTCTGCTATGGGTGCCAAGACTGTTAATGGCTTGGAAATGTTAGTAGCTCAAGCAGTGTACTCAGTTGAAATATGGTTTGGCGGTGGTGTTATTGCTAATATTGATATGGACGCGATTACTCAAGAACTGGCTGAATTAGTTACTTAATTTTTAAGCTTCTCGTTTATTATAAAATTTGTTTAAAATCACGTAAAATAACTCGTTAAACAGTTATGCAATTTTTCAAATAGTCATATAAATTATCGTTTTAAAACATTCAGTAGATAATATGAATACAGCCCTACACACGTCAATTCCTGTCGATCTTGACGATTATCCTTATTCAATTGAAGTTGGTTTTGGCCTACGCCACCAATTAGCTGAATTATTGAAACCTTACAATAAAGGCCAAATGTTCTTTGTTGTTTCGCAAGATACAATTTTAAAACACTATCAACCGGTCTTAGATCAATTAGCTGAAGCCGGTTTTCGATTTGTGACGCATGTTGTGCCAGCTGATGAGTCCGCGAAAAATATTTCATATGCAGAAGAGCTATGGACTGCAATGGTAGAAGCAGGTTGTGATCGTTCATCAATGTTACTTGCCTTAGGCGGTGGTGTTGTTGGCGATTTAGGTGGCTTTGTAGCCTCAACGTATATGCGCGGTATTGATGTTATTCAGATTCCAACGACCTTGCTAGCTATGATTGATTCTGCAATTGGCGGAAAAACGGCGGTTAACTTACCAGCGGGTAAGAACTTAGTTGGCCGTATCTATCAACCTAAAATGGTAGTTGTAGACCCAGGTTTTTTGGAAACTTTGCCTACTAGAAATGTCGTCTCTTCTATGGCTGAAGCAATTAAGTATGGTTTCATCAAAGAAAAACGTATTTTTGATTTAATGGACGAACGCTTTGACGACATGGTTGCCTTAGACGATCAAGCGTTAATATTAGACATCATTGCTTCTAGCTGTCGAATAAAGGGCGATGTTGTTGTGAATGATCAATTTGAAAATGGTGAAAGACGCTTATTGAACTATGGTCATACAATCGGCCATGCCTTGGAAGCCATTCATGCCTATCAAGGTTTGTATCATGGCGAAGGCGTTTTATACGGAATGAAGTGTGCTAATCATATTTCGTGGAAAAAAGGTTTATTGTCTGATGACGAATATCAACACTCTCAAGCGGCTTTAGATAAGTTTCCATTGCCTGAATTGGGTGAAGTTGATCCTGATCAAGTGTTGGAAATTATTGGGCATGATAAAAAGAACATCAATGGTATGTTGCACTTCATTTTATTGGATGGCGTAGGTCAGGGTATTGTTCGCACTGATGTAAGCCCTGAAGAAATGGTAGCTAGCTTAGAAACATTGAAGACAGGTGCTCGATTAGCATAGTTAAATTAAGTTGCTTGAATTAAATTGAGTAGAGAAATATCACTTTAAAAAATAAAAATAAAATGAATATTCTGATTATTAACGGTCCTAACTTAAATCTATTGGGTGAGAGAGAGCCAGAAATATATGGTTTTGATACTCTTGATAATGTTAATCAATGGCTTATTGGCGAAGCTTATAATATAGATATGAAGCTTAATTTAGTGTTCTTTCAGTCCAATCATGAAGGAGAGATCATTGATTTTTTACAATCCCAACGTAAAACAGCGATAGGTTGTGTGATAAACCCTGGTGGGCTAACACATTATTCTATTGCCTTAAGGGATGCGCTCTCTGCATGTCAGTTGCCAACCGTTGAAGTGCATTTGTCAGATATTCATGCACGAGAAGAATTTCGCCAACATTCAGTTATTGCTGATGTATGCCTAAAACAAATCTCAGGTAAAGGGAAGCAGGGTTATTTAGAAGGTATTCAAACCCTTTTCGATAAATAGTTTGCCATGATTAGCTATGCTATATAATTAAAAATGCTATCCATTCAATATAATAGTATTTATTATAATTAAAGAATTATCAGATAATCCATTGAAATAAATAATTAAACTGTAATGGAAGAAAAATGATTAAACCGCATGGTGCAAACCAACTCAACTCTCTATTTATTTCTGATGAGCAACAAAGACAAGATCTAATTGAACACGCTAAAAGCCTTCCACAGATTTTAGTGAGTTCGGCGACGGCTGCTAATGCAGTGATGCTAGGCAGTGGTTATTTTACGCCATTAAATGGTTTTATGAGCAAGGCTGATATTTTGTCTGTCGCAAATCAGATGAAAACTGAAGCGGGTGTTTTTTTCCCTACACCAGTGGCTAATATGCTGGTTGAAGTGCAGGGAATAAGCCAAGGACAACAAATCGCATTACTTGACCCTAATAGAGAAGGCGATCCAGTGATTGCAATTCAAACAGTGAATCAAATTGATGAGCTGACTGAAATAGAGCTTAATGATGTTGTCAACAAGATTTATGGAACCACGGATTCAAATCATCCTGGTGTGAAAGCTTTTTTATCACAGGGTCGTTATGTGGTTTCAGGAGATATTCAAGTGCTTAACTTTAGCTACTTTGAAATTGATTTCCCTGAAACATTTAAAACAGCTGATCAAATTCGTGCAGACATTGAAGCATCAGGGTGGCAAAAAGTGGTTGCTTTTCAGACGCGCAATCCAATGCATCGAGCTCATGAAGAATTATGCAAAATGGCGATGCAGGCAGTTGATGCAGATGGCTGTGTGATTCATATGTTGTTGGGTAAGTTAAAGGCAGGCGATATCCCTGCTAATGTCAGAAATGAGGCTATCGAAACGATGGTGGATCATTATTTTGAACCCAATTCAGCCATGATTTCAGGTTATGGTTTTGACATGCTTTATGCTGGGCCTAGAGAGGCAGTTTTACATGCTGTTTTCAGGCAAAATATGGGTGCGACACATTTTATTATTGGTCGTGACCATGCTGGGGTTGGTGATTATTATGGTGCGTTTGATGCTCAGGCTATCTTCGAGGAGCAAGTGCCGGAAGGCGTGTTGGAGATTCAAATTTTCAATGCAGATCATACTGCGTATTCTAAAAAGTTAAATGAAGTTGTGATGATGCGTGATGTTCCAGACCATGCTGCTGAAGATTTTGTGCTTTTATCAGGCACGAAAGTTAGAGAAATGTTAGGCCAAGGTATAGCCCCACCTCCAGAATTTTCTCGTCCAGAAGTGGCTCAAATTTTAATGGACTATTATCAATCTCTATAGCTGAATTAATAAAGTATTAGATGGGCAGCATTTGTTTATTGGAGGGGCATGAACTATGATTGCCTGCTTATTTTTAAGCTAAAGTATTTTATTGTTTGTTATCTCTATGATCAGTTACGTGTTTGAGTAATTGATCTAACCAATACCTACTCAAAACAGTATTAAAACGAAAATGAAGCAACAAGATTTTAGTTTGTTGGTGGTTTTTGATGCCATTATGACTCAAGGTTCTATCACTAAGGCTGCGGACAGTCTGGCGATTACACAACCTGCGGTTTCCAATACTCTTGCAAGAATGCGTACTGCATGGGGTGATGAGCTGTTTGTTAAAGAGGGGCGTAATGTAAGCCCAACCCCTTATGCGGTGAATTTGTGGAAGCAAATTAGCGATCCCATCCAGAAGTTAGATCAAGCAATTTCTCCTTCGGAGTTTGACCCTGCGACAGCGCAGAGAAGCTTTTATATTTCAGCTTCAGATATTGGGATTGATGTTGTGTGGCACTCACTTAGGGCAATTAGTGAAAAACAAGCTCCGGGTATTAACATCTATGCAGTTCCATATACTGTTGAGAATTGCGAGGAATTGTTAAGCTATGCCAAAGTCGATTTGATTTTAGGTGCGATGGTGGAGATGTCGAGAAAAATCGCTTATGAAACATTATTCAAGTCTCGTTCGGTTTGTGTGATGAGAGCAGGTCATCCATTAGCGAAAAAATCATTAACAATTCAAGAGTATTATTCCGCAGATCATTTGATGGTTTCATTGTCGGGGAATACTAGCCCGTCTCCATTGCAGAGTGTGATTGATCAGCAGAACAACCAAGAAAGACGTATTGCAATGACAGTCAATCATTTCTCTTCTTTGGGTCCTTTGTTGTTAAATAGCGATTTGATTGCGATTGCTCCATCGTTGGCGGTTGAAAAAGAAATATTTAATGGAGATTTGGTGATAGTGGATGTGCCAATTGAGCTTTATGAACCACAAATTGCTTGTTGTTATCACCAACGTCAAGCGAGTGATGCTGGTTTGTTATGGTTGCGTCAACAAATATCCAGTATTGCCAAGGCTCGAATGAATGAACATTTTGCTGGGCTTGAGGCTTTCCTGCAAAAATAAAGGATTAATTCTGCTCTGAGAAATCAATGTATTTCTTGTTTGTTTTGCTATTATTTTTTACTAAATGTTTATTAGAAGAGAGGTTCAATCGTGAAGTTATATCAATACCCTAAATGCTCTACATGCCGTAAAGCGGTAAAGTTTTTAAAAGACAATGCAGTTGATGTGGAATTGCTTGATATTACTTTGACGCCGCCTAGTCTCGAAGAGTTAAAGCAAATGCTGCAGGCTCAGGGTGATAAGAAAAAGCTCTTTAATACATCAGGCATGCAATATCGCGAATTAGATATGAAGAACAAACTACCTAGTATGAGCGAGTCAGATGCACTTGAACTGTTAGCGGTTAATGGAATGTTAATTAAAAGACCCTTTTTGATAGGGGATAACATTGCACTAGTTGGCTTCAAAGAAGACATTTGGCAAGTGGCACTTTGAGAGTGTTTACTTTTTTTATTTATAGATAAAGTAAAGGTAAAACAAAACTCAAGACTGCCCATATTAATATGGCTAATGGAAGTCCAACTTTAACAAAATCCCCAAAAGTATAACCACCAGCATTCATCACAAGTAAGTTTGTTTGATAAGCCATAGGGGTGGCAAAGCTTAAGTTTGCACCAAACAGTACAGCAAGAATAAAACCTTCGGGCGGAACACCTAGTGTTTGAGCGATCTTGATGGCGATAGGTGTGCCGATTAGCGCCGCCGCATTGTTTGAAACAACGTTAGTCAAAATTCCCATTAACAACATTAACGCACTCAATATATAAGCTGCCGACATACCTTCTGTTAACGATAAGAAGCTCAACGCTAGAAAATCTGTTGCTCCTGTTTTGGTGAGCGCATAACTCAGAGCCAAACTAGCGACAACGATCAAAATAACTTGAGTGCTCAAAGAGCGCTTAACATCTTCCCAATTTAAGCAGCTCGTTGCGATCATCAACAAAGAACCGCCAATGGCGCTAATGCTAATAGGTACAATTTTGAATATAGACAGTAAGATGATGCCTGCCATTATGGCTAATGAAATTGGCGCTTTTGATGTTACGGGTAAATCGGTTGCGCCATCTAATACTAAAAATTGATTACGTCGTTTGACCGCATCAATATTCTCTTTGCTACCTTGGACGAGTAATACGTCACCAATTTTTAGTGAAACATTATAGATGCCCTGAGGCATGGCTTGAAGTGCCTTACCTTGCCGATGAATTGCCAGAGTCACAACATTGAATGTGTCTTTGAATCGGATATCTTTGAGTGATCGGCGTACCATCGGCGAACCTCGATCAATCACTAATTCTGCTAGTTGTTGATTGTCTTCTGTTAATGGATGGTCTTCATCAACTTTGACATCTTTATTATAGAGTGTCGCACCTATAAGGCTCTCGAATTCTTTCAAGCATTGTGGAGTGTCTCGAACTAATAAGCGATCGCCGGCTCGAACAATCGCATCGGGGAAGGGTAGAGTGAAGGTTTCTTCTGGTTTACGAATACGTTCGACCTTCATAAGGTTGCCAGTCTTTTCTAAGATGTCGCGCAATGATTTGTTTGCAGCAAAACTTCCTTCAGGAATTAATAAGTGTGCGGTAAACACTCGCGGTGAGGTGTTTGGCATGACGGCCGTTCGTTTGGGCAGAATAAGAGGTGCAATCAGCCATAAGTAAATAATGCCAGCACCTGCGGCAATACTGCCGGGTAAAACAAAATCAAAAATTCCGAAAGAATTGATCCCGAAATCTTTTGCCGCACTGACTACTAATAAGTTGGTTGATGTACCAATGGTCGTAGTCATACCACCTAACAAAGTTGCTAGTCCCATTGGCATTAAGATGCCTGAGGCATTGGTATTTGTTTTGACCGCCACTGAGACTAAAATGGGTAACAATAAAACAACAATTGGAGTGTTGTTAATAAATGCACTGAGAACAGCGCCAACGATTAAGGTTCCTAGTAGTGATAAAGCAGGGCTAAAAGACCATAAATTTGCTAATAATCTTCCTATAGGTTCGAGCGCGCCAGTGCGAACAAGTCCGTGCCCAGCAACCATTAATCCGCATACGGCTAGTAATGCTTCATGACCAAAGCCTGTAAAAAATTGCAAAGGATCAAGTGTTTGGCCTTGTGGGTCAGTATAAGGAAATAATGAAAACCCAAAAGCAAGCAATACAATAACTAATAAGCTAGAAGATTCTAGCGGCGTCTGCTCACGGCTGAATAATATCAGCGCCAGGAGAGTTAAGAGCATTGTAGCGATAGCGTGAGGATTTAAGTCCATGATGTTTTTGGCTTTTTCATTTAATTTTGATGTCTAAAAGCGTAACACGAAGAGGCTTTATTGTGCGTGTGAATTTTTTGTGTAAATTTGCTAAAAACTGATTGTTTTGAGACTATTAGTTCCGATTATCTGTGATAGACTCCTTTAATCTTTTAATCCTCTAAACTATTGAATAAAAAATGCAAGAACTAGGTCTAACTCTGGAAATTATTACGGTTCTGGGGTTGTTAGGTTTAGCGGTTTTTCTCTTTGTTTCTGAAATTGTTCGCGTGGATGTTGCGGGCATTATCATAATGGTAATCATTGGGTTGAGCGCTGCAGTGCCGGGTTATTCCGGTTTAATGGACCCCAAGGATTTGTTTAGCGGGTTTTCAAGTAATGCGGTAATTTCGATCATAGCGGTGATGATTATTGGCGCGGGCTTAGATAAGACCGGTGTCATGGGGAATTTGGCATCACTTATCTTGAAGTTTGCTGGTAGAACGGAAAAACGTATCGTGATTACCATCGCAGTGGTAGTGGCATATATATCCAGTTTTATGCAAAACATAGGCGCGGCGGCATTGTTTTTGCCTGTCGTGAATCGTGTGTCACGCCGTACGGGTATTCCTGTTGGTCGCTTACTAATGCCAATGGGATTTTGCGCAATTTTAGGCGGTACCGTGACAATGGTGGGTTCAAGCCCGTTAATTTTATTGAATGATTTGCTTAAGAATGCAAATCCTGGTTTGCCTGAAGGTGTTCCAAAAATGGAGCCACTCGGTCTGTTTTCAGTAACGCCGATTGGCGTGACATTAGTTGCTGTCGGCATATTATATTTTTTAATTCTTGGTCGTCGTTTGTTGCCTGTGACACAAAAAATTTCGGGAACATCACAAAGCCTGCAACACTTTAAAGATGTCTATGGGATTGACGGACGGATGTTTGAAGTGGAAGTACAGCCGGGTAGTCGTTTAATCGGTAATACGCTACATGATTTGAATTCCTATGGACGAGCTGGTTGGATTTTAGGCGTTAAAACAGGTAAAGATCTGCGTATTATCCCGCCATCTAACATGATGGTAGATGAAGGCTCAGTCTTAGCTATTATGGGTTCAAAGATTGCTATTGAAGAATATGCTGAAGCCCGTGGGCTGAAAGTTCGCCCTGTGATGCGGGAATTCTCTGAGCCATTGAGTGATAGCAATGCAGGCATAGTTGAAGCTGTTATTCCGCCTGATTCTAAATTAATTGGCCAAACAATAGGCCAAGCAAACTTCCGCCGTCATTTTGGCATGCGGGTGCTTGCAGTTTATCGAGTTGATACTATTTTGGATGAGAACCTATCTGAACTAACCTTTCAGGCGGGCGATACTGTAGTAGCACATGCTCGTTGGACTGATTTAGTTAAGATCTCAGGTAATAAAGATTTGGCGATTGTGACAGATTTTCCAAAAGAATCCTTCAGACAAGATAAATTGCTTTATGCAGGCATAGCCTTTTTTATCGCCATCAGTCTGGTTCTTTTTAGTGATTTACCTTTATCTCTATCATTGATGGTTGGTGCTGTGGGTATGCTCATTAGTGGCGTACTCAATATTGATGAGGCTTACCGAGCAGTAAGTTGGCAAACAATTTTTCTATTGGCATCGCTGATTCCCTTGGGGATGGTTATGGACCAAACCGGTTCCGCAAATTGGATAGCTGCTGTTGTATTGCAATTGATGGATGGATTGCCAGCATGGGCAGTGCAGCTATTCTTAGCGACACTTGCTACAGCCTTTACCTTGGTGATGTCTAATGTTGGTGCAACGATTTTATTGGTGCCAATTGCTATTAAGATGGCTGTTGGTCTTGATGCTAGTCCAACAATGTTTGCCTTGACAGTTGCATTGGCAGCTTCGAACTCCTTTTTAATCCCTACTCACCAAGTGAATGCCCTTATTATGGGTCCAGCAGGCTATAAAGTGACTGATTTTGTGAGAGTAGGTGGAATAATGACGGTAATTATTTTGGTGATGATTGTTTTCTTATTGAACGTTTTCTTTTAAACTACATAGAGTTACAACTCTTAATTAAAGTAAAAAGGAAAGAATGAAATATATAAAACACTTAATCTTGATTCTGAGCACTGTTGTTTTAACAGCTTGCGGTGGTTCTGATACATCTGTGGACAATGTAGATGTGGCTGCTGGGAATGTGCCAAACGCCTTTGTAGGTGTATATCGTGGAACAATTTCTGCTCGTGCTCGTGCGGGTATTTTGAGTGAAAGATTTTCAGAGCCAGTGACTATCACTGTTCGTGCAGATAATACTGTTACCTTTTCTGGAGATGATCCCGATGAAACATTTACGACAACGATAGGTAGCAACGGTGGTTTTAATGGACGTTTGCCAATTAATGAAGATGACTGCGAAGGTGTAGTTAATGTGAGTGGTTCGGTAGATGGTACGACTGCTTCTGGTGAATTAGGTGGTGACGGTGAGTGTGACGGTGTTGGTGTTGATTTGACTGGAACCTTTACTGCTAGTAGATAAAATATGACCTATAGTGCTTTTTAGTCATTAGTGTCCGAGATATAGTTTAAACGCCAACATTTTGTTGGCGTTTTTTTTTGAAATGAAAAAGATTGTCATATGAGTCTGCGATGGACTTGTTTGATGGATATTTTATCAATATGCTGTTTTGCAATATTTAATGGTACTCATAAAAAACAGAGGATGATGATGAAATTACTTTCAACTTTTTTAACGGCCGCTTTATTTCTAATAAGTTTTACAGCGTCTGCACAAAGTCAGTGTGTTGGGCTGACGAGTAATCAATGCAGTGCAAATAAAAGTTGTACTTGGCGTAAGGGTTCAGTTAATAAAAATAATGTAAAAACCAAGTCACATTGCCGCGCATTACCAAATCAAGCCACAGCAGGAGCGAAGAAAAAAGCGTCGACTAAAACTAAAAAAGCATCTACACAAAAGAAACAAACCGCAGCAGTTAAGAAGAAGACAGTTACTAAGAAAAAGCCAACTGCAGCCCAGAAAAAGAAAGAGGCGGCAGCTAAGAAGAAAACAACAACTAAAGCAAAAAAGAAACCTGCTGTAAAAAAGAAAGTAAACAAAACTAAAAAAGCCAAACCAAAGAAGCCTAAAAAACCAAAAAAATAAGGCGTTTTAAATACATCAAAAAAAACCAGGGCATAAGCCCTGGTTTTTTTAATTTGTGAGTGATGAAATTTTTCTATTGATTGGCGATTAACCCGTCAAGTTCTATCTTTAGTTTGTCGAGAATGGTGTCGTAACCAAAAGCGCCTAGTTTTTCACCTTTACGCTTTAAATTAACTGTTTTTGGTCCACACCATAAACCCAAATCAGCATCATCAGTTTCGCCTGGACCATTTACGCGGCAGCCCATCACTGCGATAGTGATGTTGTGCTCTTCAGCATATTCGGTCATATCTTTAACATCTTGAGCTAGCTCAATAAATGCTTCGTTTTCGACTCGAGAGCAGCTAGGGCAAGAAATGATGTTGAGTTTGTCAGGGTCAAAGGCAACAACACTGCGTACCCGGCCAGCATGGATATCATCAATAATTTCATGCCCGGCAATGACTTCATCGGCTTTAACTTTATTTGGCAGGGTTAGTGATACGCGAACAGTGTCACCGATGCCTTTGCTGATGAGTTGTTCAAATGCGATGCGCGTTTTAATGACACCCATTGGAGGCATGCCTGCTTCGGTTACGCCTAAATGAAGAGGAACTTCAGGTCTAGCTTCAGCAAAGCGGATATTGGCATCAATAACCGTTTGTGGGTCAGAGTCTTTGAGGGATACACAATAACGCTCAAAGCCAATGCTATCTAAGAATTCACAATGCTCAAGTGCGCTTTCAAGCATTGGTGTAATAGAATCTTGGCCGGCATATTTTTCAAGTTTGTCTGGATCAACAGAGCCACAGTTAACCCCTACACGAATTGCACAGTCATTATCATTTGCGATGTCGACTAGATATTGAACTTTCTCTTGCCATGTTTTTTTCTTTTCGTGGTGGTAGAGGTGGCCTGGGTTGTAACGAATTTTGTCAACATATGGCGCGACTAATGCGGCCATACGGTAATTTTCTTGGAGGTCGACGGATAATATAGCTTGTGTTTGTTGGCGAATTTCGATCAATGCTTGAGCATCTTTCTTGTTGTCCACAGCTATGCGTACAACTCCCGCTCCTGCATCATGCAATGCATTCGTTTGTTGGATAGTGGCATCAATATCTTGTGTGCGAGTTGCACACATGGATTGTACGAGAATGGGGTTGTTGTCGCCAATAATGCTGTGGCCAACTTTTACAGCGCGAGTTGAGTTTCTTGTAATATTCACAATAAAGGATCTGGACTATGTGTTTTGAAATATTGGTGGACTAGATTAGGAGTATTTTAATCGATTTCAATTGGTTTTATCCTAAATTTTGCTGACAATCACAAGTTGAATAAATGCATAATATAAATCATGGCGATTCAATTAGATCAATCAGCGGTTTTTGCTGAATTAAATTCTACAACGAAACAGTATTTAACGAGTGAAAACCCGATAGAAGTTTTCCAAAAGTTAGATTCGACACAATGTTATCTCAAAGAAAAACTAAACAAAATGCCCTTGTCTGGTCAAGCCAGTGCAGCATTGGTAATTGCTGAATCACAATCTTCTGGCAAGGGCCGTATGAATCGTGATTGGCATGCTTCTGCTGAGAGTAATATTTTGATGTCATGTAGTTGGGTGTATGACTCGATTCCCAGAGATTTAGCTGGATTATCATTGGCACTAATTGTGGTTTTGGCTGAATACCTGCGAGATGACTTTGATTTGCCCATTTCTATTAAGTGGCCTAATGATTTATTGTTGGGAGGTAAAAAAGTGGCGGGTTTACTGGTTGATGTAGAGACAGGAGAGCAATGTCGTATTGT
>CALKZN010000170.1 GCA_938002995.1 uncultured Arenicellaceae bacterium
CCATCGAAAATAGCTTGCACGCCAGATTCAAATTCAAAAATCAAAATACCACTATCTTCACCAGCAATCACAGGGTTTAACTTCCTCAAACGTGCGAAAACGGAAGTTACTTCACCAAACAAAAATCGAAATGTATCAACCCAATGGATACCTGTCTCATGGATCAAGAATTTTTCCATCTGTTGAAAATATGGTTGCCTTTCTAGGTACGCCTCAGCGCCTTGACCATCACCTGGGCGCAAACGAAATTGCGCTTGAAACACATCACCTAAACTATTTTTTTCTAGCTTTTTCTTGATCACTCCATACCATGGTTGGAATCTAAAGTTTTCATGAATAACTAATAAAACACCTGCATCTTCAGCTAATTTAGTGGCTTCTTCAGCCTCTTCTAAATTTTGGCAAAAAGGCTTTTGACAAATCATCCCAACATTATTTGCAACGGCTATCTTGATGTATTCAAGATGCGTTTCTGGAGGGGTAATAATATCAACAAGATCAGGCTTCTCAGTGACAATCATTTTAGCAAAGTCATTATAAACACTTGCAACACTATACTGATTTGCCATGCGTTGACCTGCTTCAAGGTTACGGTTACAGATCGACACTAACTGGACCTCTTCAATACGATCCCATGCTTCATAGTGGAACTGACTGAAATAACCCGTTCCAACAGTTGCTAAGCGAATGATATTCATCTTAATTTCCGTTTTTGCTAATTGGCCTAGAGCGTATCTAATGCAGACGAAACAGCATTATAAACATCCATAGTACCCGCTGACCCACCAAGCTCTGTTGTCACCAAATCACCACCTGAAAACGCTAAATCAACGGCTTCTTGTAGCATTTGCCCTGCTTTAGTCGCAGGTTCAAAATCATGCTTCTCACCCAACCATGACAACATCATAGCACCTGATAAGAACATAGCAGTTGGATTAGCTAAGCCTTTGCCTGCAATGTCTGGAGCCGTTCCATGACATGGTTGAAAGACCGCATTATCATCACCAATATCAGCCGACGGAGCATAGCCCATTCCTCCAATGAGGCCCGCTCCAAGATCAGACAAAATATCACCAAACATATTTTCAGTGACCAAAATGCCTAAGCGATGCGGTTTTTGCACCATATTGAGCGCAGTCGCATCGATATACATGTGGTTTGTTTCAATATCGCTAAAGCCAGCCGCACGTTCGTTAAATATAGAACGGAAAAACGCAAATGATTTAAAAACATTCGCTTTATCAACACAAGTAACCGTACTCGAAAGGCCTTGTGCTTTACGTTTTTGTCCAAGTTTCAATGAAAAATCAAACAATCGTTCACTGACATCACGAGTAATAACCATGGTATCTGTAGCCGTTTTATTATTAATGATTTCTCCTTTACCATGAGAAGCAAATAAGCCTTCGGTAGATTCTCGGATAATCACAAAATCAAGATCATGACTTTCTGGGTTGAACAATGCAGGTGGAATACCTGGTATTGCCCTGACTGGACGCACACCGGCATATAAACCTAGCTCCATACGAATCTCAATTTGTGGAGAAATTTCTGTTCCATCAGGGTAACGTACGTCAGGTAGTCCCATCGCAGAAAGCAAAATAGCATCTGCATCACGCGCTTTATCCATTGATGATTGAGGTAAGGATTCACCTGTTTCAAGATAATATGCTGCGCCTGCTGACAACCATTCATATTTTGTCTTAAAACCACCTACTTTAGAGATGACTTGATCTAAGATATCCACACAAGGTTTTGTAATTTCTTCACCAATGCCATCACCGGCAAATACAGCAATATTAAAGCTTCTCATAAGTATAAATTTTTAATAAAAAAGTTGTTATTAGTTATATTTAACTGCTCTAAACATCTAAAACAGTCATGAGTTTATCTAAAGGCGCTGTCCAATGAGTAGGAGCAACACCTTGATAGTTTGAGGGAAAATGAGCTATGTGATCACCTAGCAAACAGCCTAGATAAGCAACGTTTAAGTCTTTGCCGCCAAAAGCAAGGCTAGAAATATTCTTCAGTCGTTTGCTATGCACTTGATCTAGGTGTGGTCGATCTAACGAATGTGCTTTAAAAGCTGTTTCAACAGATTTTAGATGTCCAGAGTCTACGTCTTCTAGGATAATTTCTTGTGAACCGTCTTCTAATACTCGAATAACACGATTACTAATAATACTGGTTATCCAAATTCCACCTTGCGTGTCGAAGGTCATTCCATCGGGGAAAGTTCCTTCACCGAATTCACAAATTGTTTTACGGTTTGATAAGCTGCCATCATCGGCAATATCAAAACTGGTCAAACGTCTGGCAAACGTTTCATTGACAAATAATCTTTGACCATCCGGATGAACCAAACATTCATTGGTATATCCCAAATTTTCGGCAACAATTCTGGCACCTTTTTTATCAACCAAAATAACGAAACCATCTTCTACATCACTACGATATGCGGCTGCGCGAGGTATTTTACGAGTACTTACTGTAATCCAAAGACGTTCTTGAGTGTCAATATGCACATAATTACTAGGAGGAAGAATCACTCCATCAATCTCTAATAACACGTCTTCTAGAGTCCCATTCGGATGAAGGCGAAAGATTCCCCCTTCTTCAGCACCTAAGTGTGCCATTAAAAAACTGCCTTGTTGTTCTACTGCTATTCCATTCGGTTTGACGATAAATTCACTTTCGTTTGACGAGATATGTTGAACCTTTCCAGAGGCTGAGGTAATTGACACTCCACCATTATCAGCCCAATCAGAACAAAACAATAAACCTGATTGATGTGACAAAACACATTCAGGGCGGTTCAAGCCTTGTCCTATTGTTTGAATAATTCCCAGGTTTATCATTTTTTCAAATTATTTTGAGATTTGATTATAAAAATATTTTCAGCAGAGCATACAAAGCATCAGAATTTCTTATGCAAAGTATATATTTTTTAGAATGCGTTGACGACCAATTAATTAATGTATACGATAGCATATACTTTATTAAGTTCAAGTATATAAAGTAAATAGTAATGACTTTTATGACCGGATTTAACGCTTTATGAATACCTCTACAAACATAAAGCGTTAATGATGGTCATAAATTTTACTTTGATACTTAATAAAGAATAAAAACATTCTCTACTAATAATATTCTTAAAAAATAAGAAAACTTAAAAAAACCATAGGAGTTTTAACCATGAAACGTATCGTCTCTTGTGCGGCATTAGCACTTACCACAGCGATAACAGCAAATTCGATAGCTGCTGACTATCCTTCACGTAATATAACAGCAGCAGTTGTTTGGGGAGCCGGTGGTGGTACTGACACTGCTGTTCGTGTTGTCGCTAACGAAATGAACAAATTTCTTCCAACTCGTATCAATGTTGTGAATAAAACAGGTGGCGTCGCTGGTTCTGCTGGCATGCTATATGGCCATTCAAAACCAGCTGATGGTTATACTATCGTTGGGATCTCTGAATCTAATGTTACCGCTGCCGTTAATGGCGGTTGGGATAAAAAATTCAGTGTTTGGTATCCATTCATCATCGGTGGTTCACCTGACTTGATCTCAGTAACAGCAAACTCTCCTTATAAAACACTAGAAGACTTGATGGCTGCAGCAAAAAAAGCACCTAAAAGCATCAAAGCTGCTGCTTCAGGCGCCGGTTCAATTCACCACCTTAATTTGTTAGCACTTGAAAATGGCACTGGTGCAAAATTCAGCTTCATTCCTTATAAAGGTTCTGCTCCAGGTCAAAATGCAGCAATCACCGGTGAAGTTACTGTCGTAGTTACTTCTCTTGCAGAACAGCAACAGTTATTGAAAGCCAAAAAACTTCGTCCATTAGCGATGTTAGTCAAAGAAGACACGACAGTAGAAGGCGTTGGCACCATTCCATCAGCTTTCAAAAGCGTTGCTGGCTTAGATAAGTATCTACCAATCGGTCAAGCGATTGGCATGGGTATCCGTGCAGATGCTCCAGATGCAGCGAAAAAAGTACTAACTGAAGCATTCAAAAAAGCGCTTGAAACTGACAAAGTTAAACAGTGGGCTGCTGATAACTTCTTCACAATCTCTGGTCAAACGGGTGATGAAGCATCAGCAACTTTCGCGGGCCTTGAATCATTATTCTCATGGACATTACATGAGCTAGGCGCAGCAAAAGTTGACCCTGCAACATTGGGCATCGCAAAACCGTAAAGTGAGTTTTCTTACTGACGTAACTTATATAGTTTTTTAGCGCTCTATATGAAATTAGAGGTTACAAGTCCTTGGATTTGTAACCTCTTTCATTATTTGTTTCTTTAATTTTAAACATCAAAAAGTGAGCCTCTATTTAAGCCTCCATAAACAACAACTCGCATGACTAATATGGAAAATTCCACACTGCTCAAACGACGAAGATCAGATTTTTATACCAGCATCAGCATCTTGATACTGGCAATTGCAATGATGTTGAAAAGCTTCACTTTCCCAATGAAAGAAAGCTATGCCGGTGTCGAAAACGTCTGGTATGTATCTCCCGCTCTATTGCCATTATTGGTCTCGGGATTAATGATTTTATTATCATTAGTATTGCTAAAAAAAGCGATCACTGATGGCGGTATGCAACAAGCAATTGAAGACTTCCCAGCATTGAAAGCAGCAATGTTTAGTGAAAATTTCTTGCGTTTTATCATCATAATCTTGTACCTATCTTCTTATGTTTATGGACTCATCCCTAATGGTGATTTCTTTTTAGCATCAATGATATTTCTCTTTGCATTCATTGTGCCCTTCTATCTCGATAGCAATAATTTATTCATGACATCGTTTTGGCCCTTCGCCTTGGGAAGCTTAGCCATTGGCATCTTTGGTCACTTCAACATCCTGAGCACCACAACGATAGACTTCATCATGATAGGCATAATGGTATACATGATCTTTTTCTGTTGGCTAAACATTAAAGCCAATGGTCAACAAAAAGCAAAATGGCGTATCTCGCTGTTAACCAGCGTCATTACTCCTCTTGTTCTTATTCCTGCATTTAAATTCGGCCTGCTGGTTCCACTACCAACAGAAGGTATTGTCATCAAACTAATGGAAACAATTGTGCATTAGTTTGATGACAATTAATTCGAAACGGACATATAGAAAACAACTCTCTTGAGCACACTCAAATAAACGAACAATAATTGTTATGGCTTTTTTCACTAATCTAGGCACATTTTTCCAGACCATCGGCGGCATGCTGACTGATCCTTACACGGTATTATTACTGTTAGGGTCAAGCTTTCTCGGCATCATTTTTGGCGCACTGCCCGGCTTAACTGCAACATTAGGCGTAGCATTGCTCACAACACTCACCTATTCAATGGACTTACAGACGGCATTAATTGCATTGATCTCAATGTATGTCGGCGCTGTCTATGGTGGTTCTTACCCATCAATCCTCATCAACATCCCAGGCACTGCCGCAGCAGCAGCTACAGCATTGGATGGTTATCCGATGGCACAACGTGGCGATGGCGGCAAAGCTCTAGGTTTAACCACAACAGCATCATTCATTGGCACCGTCATTGGTATGATTGCTTTGATTGCCTTTGCACCCTTAATTGCCGATGCAGCACTACAATTCACTTCTTATGAATTCTTCTTACTCGCTTTTTTTGGCATCATCATCAGTGGCACACTCACTAGCGATGATCTTGTTTATAAAGGTTGGATAGCAGGACTGCTTGGACTCGCCTTATCCACAATCGGTCGCGATCAATTACAATCCTATCCACGTTTCACTTTTGGCATCCCTGAACTTGAAGGCGGTATTGAAGTGGTGCCTGTTTTGATCGGCGCATTTGCTATTCCACAAATTATCAAATCCATGCGTGATCGTTTGGTACTTGGCAAAGCACAGCCAATCAAACGCATTTTGCCTGAGTTCATGACCATCGTGAAAAACTTCAAGCACATTGTTCGTTCAGCACTTATCGGCGTTGGTATTGGCGCAGTGCCAGGTGTTGGCGAAGATATTGCTGGCTGGGTGTCTTATGGTACAACCAAAAATAGCCACCCTCACCCAGAGAATTTTGGCAAAGGCGAACCTGCCGGCATTATTGCCTCTGAAACCGCTAACAACGCTTGCATTGGTGGCGCACTGATTCCATTAGTCACACTAGGAATTCCTGGCAGCCCTCCAGCAGTCATGTTACTTGGCGCACTCATGCTTCATGGTTTAAACCCTGGGCCGTTGGTTGTCATCACACAACCTAACTTCTTGTATCAGCTCTGTGCAATCATGGCTTTAGCATCACTTGCGATGTGGATTAATGGCATGTTTTTGACTAAACATGTTATTAAAGTACTGCGAGTTCCAGCAACGGTATTCTTGCCTATCGTCACAGTATTATCAGTCGTCGGTTCATATGCATTAGGCTTAAGTATTTTCAATTTATTTCTAATGGTCCCAGTCGGCATCATCGCCTATTTGCTTGGCGAAATGGACTATCCAATATCACCGTTAGTGATTGGTGTGATTTTAGGTCCGATGGCTGATGAAAACCTTCGTCGCGCATTAATGATTTCCGAAGGAAGTTTAATGGGCTTTATTGAACGTCCAGTCTCTATTCTCTTGTTATTAGCAATCTTACTGACTGTTTGCTCACAAATTCCAGCGTGGAAACGCATGACCAACCAAATAAAAGCAAAAGTATTTAAGCGTAAAGCTAGTTAATATTGCATCAGAACGCGCTAGAATAAAGTTATTCAACGCTAATAAAAAATAAGAGCAAAGGATGAACGAAGAAAATAAACTCCGTGAAAAAATCTGCAACACTGGCGCTTCACTATATGCCCGAGGCTTAACATTTGGTGCATCAGGCAACATCAGTGTGCGCCTTGATGATGGCGGCTGGTTGATGACACCAACAGGTTCAACTATGGGCAGCCTTGATCCGGCAAAACTCTCGCACTTGGATGCCAAGGGCAATTTATTATCGGGCGACAAGCCCACCAAAGAATCATTCTTACACCAAGTCATGTATCAGCACCGTGACTCAGCAAAGGCAGTAGTGCATTTACACTCATCTTATGCAACGGCCGTAAGCTGCCTTCAATGTCAAAACACCAACAATGTACTACCACCACTGACTGCATATTATGTAATGCGAGTGGGTAAATTACCCCTGGTCCCCTATTACCCTCCGGGTGATTTAAATCTGGCAAAAGCCGTTGGTGAATTAGCGGGCGATCATCACGCGGTATTACTCGCCAATCATGGCCCTGTTGTTTCTGGCAACAGCTTAGATTCAGCGCTCTATGCAACCGAAGAGCTTGAAGAAACTGCGAAGCTCTATCTATTACTGAACCAACACAATGATCAAGCTCTTAGCCCTCTCAATGAAGAGCAAGTGAAAGAACTCGAAAAACGTTTTGGCAGTAGTTAAGTACAATAAATAGATAAAACTTTAAGACTCAACCGCAAAGATCAACTCATTAACCACTAATAAGTTCGGAGAGAACGATGTACGCCGTTATTGTAACTTTTGAAATTGACCCTACTCAAACAGAGACGTTTCAAACATTAATGCTTGAACAAGCAAAAAACAGTTTAGAAAATGAAACCGAATGTCATTATTTTGATGTTGTTATTGATGAAATTAACACAAATATTTTTCACTTGTATGAACTCTATACCAACGCAGCAGCTTTCAAGCTTCACTTAGATAGCCAACACTTCCAAACATTCAATGAAGTCACTGCATCCATGGTAAAAAATAAGACAGTGGTTTTAGGCAACCGTCTCGCTTCTTAGTCTTAAGTGACTGATATATCAATCACTACTGCCTTCAAACTTCAGCACTTTAACTCCTTATATATCAAAGTCTTAAGACATCATCTTAATAGCATCTGCAAAGAAGTCTTGATCACCAAAGTTGCCTGATTTTAAGGCAACTAATTGAGGTTTATCGCTCAGCGATTGCATCACTGGTACACCTGGCGCAATCGTTGGCCCTACTTTCAAAGAAGATACATCCAAGGCTTTCACAACAGACCCAGAGGTTTCACCACCTGCAACCACAAATTTATTAACGCCTCGTTCACTCAACAGTGCAACTATATCAGCCATTGCTTGTTCGACGATCTCTCCCGCCTCAGCAACTCCTAACATTCCTTGAAACTGTTTGACCGCATCAGGCGTATCTGTTGCATAAATCAACAACGGTGCTTGATCATGATTGGACTCATACCATTGAACAACATCCGCTGCCGATTGCTTACCTTCAGATAGAGCAATCGGGTCAAGCTTGATTGATGGATGTTGCTCTTGGAAAACAGCAACCTGTTCACGTGTTGCCTTGCTACAACTCCCTGAAAGGACCACAACATTGCCAGCAACTTTTTCTAACTCAGAAGAATTAGCACTTTTCGTGAAAAGCCCTTTCGCCTCAAAGTTATCCGCCAAACCAATGGCCAAGCCTGAACCACCGGTGAGTAGTTTCAAATCTGCACAAGCATGTCCAATGGTGAATAAATCATCATTTGATAAGGTATCAACAACTGCATAACGAGCAGTTTCAGCTGCTTTAATTAAGGTTTTTTTCAGAGAATCTTCGCCTTGTAATACTTGATTGGAATCAACCAAGATCACTTCTCCATCAGTCTGTGATGCCAATACTCTAACAATATTCGCATCTGTCATTGGCGTGAGTGGATGGTTTTCCATACCACTTTCATTGAGCAACACATCACCTACAAACAAATAGCCCTTATATATAGTTCGGCCATTAACCGGCAAAGATGGACACGCAATCGTAAAATCTTCTCCTAGCTCTTTCAATAAGGCATCAGCTACTGGGCCAATATTGCCTTCCGAGGTTGAATCAAAGGTGGAACAATACTTGAAATAAAACTGCTGACAACCTGCATTTTGCAACCACTGCAATGCCTCAACAGAGTCTTTAATCGCTTCTGGCGTGTTTTGAGTGCGAGACTTCAATGCAATCACAACGGCATCTACACCTTCTAACGATAAATCCGTTCCTGGTGTTTCAATTAATTGCACAGTTCTCATTCCTGAGGCCACAAGAAAACTCGCAATATCCGTTGCTCCGGTAAAATCATCGGCTATACAGCCTAAAAGAACTGACATAAAAATCTCACTATTATTAATTTTTTACTACGATAATTTTTATTACTTCCAGTATAACGTCAACCGTCCAGACAGTCCTGATTAACGTATACGTAATAGCGAACAGTAACCAAAATACGCCCATCTGTCAAAACTATCCTTTATAGAAACTCATCATATAAAAATGTCTTTTCAAAGGTATTTAAAAACATTGAAACTTCAAATAAATCTCAAAATTTTTAACCACTATTTTATGAAAAATTGTACTATATACATTGTTCTTGACCTCACTAACGCATTAGCGATATCATCAACTCATACTATAACGTATACATTAAATTAAAAGGTTAATAGAAAAATGACAATTCGAGTAGCAATAAATGGTTTTGGAAGAATTGGTAGAAACACGTTAAGAGCATTATATGAATCAGGAAAAAGAAAAGACATACAAATTGTCGCCATTAATGATTTAGGCGATGCAAAAATCAATGCGCACTTGCTCAGCTACGACAGTGTTCATGGACATTTCAACTTCGACGTCCAAGTTTCTGAAGACAGTATTATCGTCGCCGGAGATATCATCAACACCTACACAACACGAGATCCAAAAGATCTACCATGGGAAAAGTTAGACATAGACGTAGTCTATGAATGCTCTGGCATATTCACCAGTAAAGAACTTGCTTCAGCACATATACAAGCAGGCGCAAAGAAAGTATTAGTCTCCGCCCCAGCAAAAGATGCTGATGCGACTATCGTTCATGGCATTAATCATCAAATTCTAAAAGCAGAACATCAGATTGTATCTAATGCTTCTTGTACTACCAATTGCCTCGCACCACTTGCAAAGACTTTACATAAGGGAATTGGCATAGATAATGGTTTAATGACCACCATTCATTCATATACAAACGATCAAACCTTAACTGATGTCTACCACCCAGATATCTTAAGAGCTCGTTCAGCAACACAATCAATGATTCCTACAAAAACAGGCGCTGCGTCTGCGGTGGGCCTTGTTTTACCTGAACTAAATGGCAAGCTAGACGGAATGTCGATTCGTGTGCCTACGATTAATGTCTCACTGGTCGACTTCAGCTTCACAGCACAACGTGAAACCACCGTTGAAGAGGTCAACAACTTGATGCAAGAAGCGGCGGATGGTCCACTTAGCAAAGTATTAGACTGTAATTCTTTGCCTTTAGTGTCGATTGATTTCAATCATAACCCTGCCTCTTCTATATTTGATATTGCACAAACACGTGTGAGCGGAAAATTGGTGAAAGTGATGGCTTGGTATGACAACGAATGGGGCTTTTCTAATCGTATGCTTGATAATACTATCTCGATGATGAGTGCGGCTTAAAGAAATCATTCCATGACATTGAAGAGCATTGCTATTAAATGCTCTTCA
>CALKZN010000171.1 GCA_938002995.1 uncultured Arenicellaceae bacterium
TATCAATTTCATCAACACTCAATACATTCATAGCTGATGAATCAGCGATCAAATTACCATTACTGTCTTGGATGCGAATATATTCTTCATTTTGAATACGATCTAAGAATTTTGAGATCAGGCCTATTTCAATATCAATCCCAATCACGCCTGATTGATTGGTTTCTTTATTATAGAAAGGTGTTGCAATTGTTATGCCACGTTCTTGTGAGGTGTAAAATATATACGGTTTAGTCCATGAGGTTTTTTTCTGATTAGTCGCAAGTTTATACCAAGGCCGAGTTTTTGGGTCAAAGTCGTAAACATCGATAATTTCTAATCTCGTTTGGCTGAAGTCATTTCTTCGCCAATTGAAAAGAACCTTTTTTTCGTTAGATTTATGGGAAATGATCTTAGTTTGAAAAACTTCTTCAGGATTAACCTTGCCATATAGACCATCAGTTTTTCGCAACATGTAGATGAAATCGCTGTTGTCATTCGCTATATAGAGACCTGCAAAACTTTCATTGGCAGTAAGTTCAGTGAAAAATAGTTTTTCAAGAGTTTCAACACTATCAAAATTAATAAAATTATTTGTGGCTAATACTTTTAAGGCGTTGACAGTTTTGTAAGCAGGTTTAATGAACGATTTTGTATGATCAGCTGACTGTGCAATTGTTTCAGCCATCGTTTCATAGGCATTGTCGATCAATATGCGATCAGTGTTTATCCGAGATAATGCGAGAATTGTTACAACTGTCAGTAGCTGTAGCAATATAAGCATGACTACAAGGTTACGTTGATAGCTGAATATAGAGTATTGTTTGCCCATTAAAAGGTTTTCCTTAAAAAGCTGTTCATAAATTCCTCAAACTTGAACAGTAAAAAGAATAGTAGTTACTTGCATGTAATCAGGCAATTAAATTTTCTGAAAACTTTGTTAAATAGTGTGTCTCTATTCACACAGTCATCGCTGTATGTAAAGTTTGTCCTATCTTATAGTGTTTTCGTATACTGGATTGTATGTATAGGTTTTAAATAACTTCATACTGCTGAAATAAAACCAGTGATTGAATCAACCTGTGTTGCTAAGATGAAATCACTGTGACTGTAAAAGATGGAGTGATTAACAAATGAAACTATTAAGCCTCGACTTTTGTCAGTGTATCGAATCGTATGGATGAGTGCTTTTTCTATGGACTGTTAAGATTGACACATTAATGGATATCAGTCGCTAAGTTGCCTAAATTACAGTCTAAAAATTACTTAATATTTTGCCGTCTTTCGCCAAAGAGACTTTATTTCGTCCATTGTTTTTTGAGTGGTACAGTGCTTTGTCAGCTATATCAATAAATTCTATAAAGCTCATTCCATGCTGTTTTTCAGTGACAGAAACACCAATACTCACGGTGACATTGATCACTCCAGCAGAGGTTGTGATATCAAGACCTTCAATTGACTTACGGATTTTCTCAGCCATTTGCATTGCTTGAAGGTGGGATTCTATCTCGCTTAATAAGATAAATTCTTCGCCGCCAAAACGGGCTAATAAATCATCAGGGCCAACTAATGATTTGATGTGATTGGCAATTGCTTTTAATACGTCATCGCCAAGGTTGTGTCCATAGCTATCGTTTATACGTTTGAAAATGTCTACATCAATCATCAACAACGCTAAATTATGGTCTTGGGCTTGGCGATAATTATTATATTTAATATTTCCAGAATTAAAAAAGAAATGCCGGTTATATAGTTGGGTAAGATTATCAGTGCTGGCGAGGTTTACCCAACTTTCAACAGGTTTTGACGTTTTTCTAGCAATTATAACGCTCATCAATATTGATATTACCAACGTCATCAATGCGATAAAAATATTGCGTTTTTCGTTTGACCTGACTTCTACTAAAAAAGGAGAGGTTTTGGTATAAGTGAAGATCCTCCAATCAGGTTCTGATGGATTGGATTTTAACGATCGATAGACATATAAGTATTCTTCTTGTTTATCTTGAAAGGTACCGTGTAATTTCTCAGGTTTACTAGTTTGGGTTTTTATTAAGCGCTCAATTTCATCTACAGTTAATATATTTGTATTCGCAGAGTCTGCAATTAAATGCCCTTTCGCATCTATGATGCGAATATAACCGTCATCTTGAATGCTTCCCAAGAACATGGAAAGCTGGTCAAGTTCTATATCAATACCGATAACGCCAGTTTGATTTTTTTCTTTATCATAAAAGGGTGTTGAAACCGTAATTCCACGTTTTTTTGAGGTAAAAAACGTATATGGCTCTGTCCAAGAAGTTCTTTTAGAGTCATAGGCAAGTCTATACCAAGGCCTGGCCTTGGGATCATATTCATAACTATCAATTTTTTCTTTTCTAGTTTGGCTGAAGTCAGATTTGTGCCAATGGAAAAACACATCTCGCTGATCAGAATCATGAGAAATAATTTTGGTCTGGTAAGCTTCGTCTAGTTTAGTTTTGACATAGTCGTCATCATTTGTCCGCAACATATAGATAAAATCACTTTTATCATTAGCGATATAAATGCCTGAGAAATTTTGATTATTGGTTAGTTCAGTGAAGAAAAGTTTTTCAATAGTTTCAACATCATTAAAATTAATAGCATTATTATTGGCCAATAATTTTAGTGTTTCAATAGCGCTATAAGCAGGCTTTAAAAATAACTGGGTATGATCAACCGATTGAGTGATTGTTTTCGCCATTGTGTCATAGGCATTGTCGATCAATATGCGGTCAGTGTTTATCCGTGACAATAAGATAATTGTTGCAACCGTTAACAGTTGCAACAATATAAGCATAACCACCAGGTTGCGCCGATAGTTGAATAAAGAGTATTGTTTAGGCATTTAAAGATTGTCCTTTAAAAATATTGCTCAAACATTCCCCAATCCAGAGCAATAAAAATGGAATGATAATTGCTTATGCATAATCAGACAATAACTTTTAGTGAAACTTGTGTGGAATTAGGAAGCTTTCATCTAAATAACCTTAGACATTTGTAAAGTTTGTAACACTGTACACGCTTTTATGTAGAATTTTTCTATCAATTAGTCTCTTCTTAATAATTGTAGTTAGGTGAAAATGAAAAAAATTAGCTTTAAAAAAGTATCAGTAATCTTGTTTATGTCTTCTAGTTTGATCATGTTAAGCGCATGCCATAGCCCTCCAAGGCCACCATTGCCAGGAAAACCATACGTTAAAAAACCGCCTATTCCAAAACCAGGTAGACTGCCAAGATTGCCTCGATTACCTGGTTTATAGATCTATTTGTCTGACTTTTAGTACTACTACCACACCTCACTGGAAGGTATACTTCGCGTAGACTTAACATGAACTAAATAGAGGTTTTTATGGCGTTAAAGCGTTATCTAACAGAAATGGGTATGGGCGTTGATGTTCATGGCGGTGACTATACTAAGGCCGCAAAAAGAGCAGTCTCTGACGCGATACGCCATTCGAGCATTAATTTTTTTCCACACATTGATAAAGAACGTGAGGAAATGCAGCTTATCGTTAAAGTAGGTGTGCAAAATCCAGATAAATTGGATGCTCAAGCAGTAGCTAATGAATTTCCTTATGGGAATGTGACAATTGAAGCTGAGCGTGGTGGTCTAGATGTTTTGGCCGAGAATGGCAAAGATCTAATGGTCGTGGCCAATGTAGTGGTCTTGGTTTGTTTTCAAGAAGATTGAGTTTTTAAATCCTTTTTACTTAGTTGCCATAGTAATAGTGCGCTGCCGACTCCGCAGGCACCAAGTAACATGGTCATAATCATTATCTGATAGCGTACGGCAATTAATGGAGAAACTCCCGATAAAATTTGGCCAGTCATCATGCCGGGTAGTGCGACTAATCCCACCGCTAATAAGCCATTGATTTGTGGAATCATGGCAGCTTTAAAGGCTTGTTGTCTGGCTTGAATTATCGATTTTTTATAGGAGAGTTCGGCATAATAACGTTCTGCCGATAAACTAATCGTTGTCATAGTGTTAGCAAAATACATTCCTGCCAAGGGTATCAAAATACGCGGCGCATACCATTGCTCGGTATTTAACACAAAAATCAAAGATAAAAATAAATGAAATACTACAGCAATCGATAGCGCAATTGCTGAAGGGAGTAAAATGCTTTTATGCTGTTTGACGGGGCGAATGGATATCCAAGTAGCTATACCAAACATTACGACAAGAATGAGTAGTGATGTCCACAATGAAGGGTTTTCAAAAATGACAATGAGTAAATAGCCAACCCCAATGAGTTGTACAAACATTCGAGTACTTGCGATTGCTAATTCAGAAAGTTCACCTATCCATAGCCACTAAATAATTGCTACCAAAATGATAGGTATTAAGCACCAAGCTAGATCAAACCATGAGATAGTTGCCATCATTGAGGTCGTATGCGATTGAATAAAGCCATTTTGAAGCCTGTTTTGATCAATTCACCTGCTTTATTCAGCAATATATAGTTCACCGGTACAATCACTAATGTAATCAGCGTAGCAAATAAAATACCAAATGCTAATGAGACTGCCATTGGTTTTAAAAATTGTGCTTGAGTACTTTTTTCCAAAAGAATGGGTGTTAATCCAGCGAAAGTTGTCATGGAGGTTAGCATCACTGGCCTGAATCGTGCTGTTCCAGCAGTTAATACTGCAGACATGAGATCAGCGCCTTTCCTTCGTTGTTTATTGATGTAGTCAACTAAGACTAGACTATCGTTGACGACAACGCCAGTGAGCGCAAGCATACCCATAAAGCTGAGCAATGAGAGGCTAAGTCCCATGAATAAATGTCCTAAAACAGCACCAACAAAACCTAATGGAATGATGGACATCACAATTAATGGTTGCCAATAAGATCTGAAGGGAATCGCGAGTAATGCATAAATGATCAGTAAAACCGCAAGCACGCCAATCCATAAACTACCAAATGCTTCTGCTTGTTGCTTGGCTTCACCTTCTAAGGAGTAGGTGACAGAAGGGTAGTTGCTTAATTTATCATCGATGAAGGCAAGCGTGTCTCGTTTGAGCGCTTCAATATCGACTGTTTTTTTGTCAAGATCTGCAGAAATCGTCATTGTTCGTGAACGATTAAAATGATTGTAAGCAGTTGGACTAAGTCCTGTTTTTAACTGTGCAACTTCAGATAGTTGAACTGTGGATCTATTTGAAAGTTGAATAGGCAGTGTTTGTAAATCTTCTGGTGTGGAACGATATTTTTTTGGGTAGCGTAACTTAACACTGACTTCGTCGCGTCCGCGAACAAACTGTTGTACTTCTAAACCAAATATATTGTTCCGTAATTGCGAGGCAATATCCCTTTCCGTGAGTCCTAAATTGAGTGCTTGTTGTTTTAATGAAACACGAATTTCTTCTTTGGCATCTGTTTGACTGTCTTGAATATCAAACAGCCCAGGAAATTGCCGCCAATAGGTTTTTAGTTCTTCAGCAACCGAGGATAATTGTTCAGGGTCATCGCCTCTGAGTTGGATAGCCATCGGCCTGCCCGCATCGGCAATTTTTGATTGAATACTGAGTTTTTCTGCCCCAGGAATTGTGCCTATTTTAGCTCGCCATTCATCCGCTAATTGTGAAGTTGGAATGTCACCGCGAATTTCGGGAGCTTGAACTTCGAAAGCGACTAGACCTGTATTGCTTTTTAATTGGCCCTCAAAAGTCACCCCAGCAAAAGAGACTACATATTCAATAACAGATTCTCCTGTGTCAGGATTTCTGTATTGTTCTTGTAATTCTTTTGCAGCGGCAACTAAATGTTCAACTTGCTTATTGGTTTCAAAAAAACCAGCAGTTGAAGGCATAGTAATGGTTGCGATCACGGCTTCATCATCTACATCTGGGAAGAAAACAAACTTTATCCAACCACTGGTTAATGCCATGAAAACTATAATGCTAAAACCAAGTGCTCCAATTAAGGTGATCAATTTATTTCTTAAGCAAATATGCAATGCTGGTTGGTAAAACTTTAAAATCGCATTTTCAAAACCCATTGAAAAGCCTTGTTGCCAACGACTGAAGGTTCCTTGTTTAGCATCTTGAGACCGGGTTTTCACATGCCGCATATGTGAAGGCAGAATTAGTTTTGATTCGACTAGCGAGAACAGTAAAACAGGAATTGTGATGAGGGGTATATTTCTAAATAGTTCGCCTGCTGAACCTTCAATCAATAATAATGGAGTGAAGGCGACGACAGTTGTTAAAACCCCAAAGGTTACTGGTATTGCTACTTCCTCAGTTCCATTGATGGCAGCATTTAATGGGTCTTCGCCATTGCGTAAGTGTTTAAAGATATTTTCGCCAGTAACAATAGCGTCATCGACCACTATACCAAGTACTAGAATAAAGCCAAATAGGCTGATCATGTTGAAGGTGACACCAAGAGTAGGCATGAGTGCGATAGCGCCCATAAAACACACAGGAATGCCAAGACAGACCCAGAATGCAACCGCAGGTCGTAAGAATAAAGATAATATAATCATCACTAACAACCCACCTTGAATGGCGCTGTTGGTTAATGTTTTTAAGCGACTTTCAACGATCACTGATGAATCACGCCAATAGTTGAGGGCAATTCCTTCAGGCATAGTCTTTTGTTTGTCAGCAATATAATCGCGTACAGATTTTGCAGTACTAACTGCACTTTCCGTGCCTCGGCGATATACAGAAAGCGACATTGAAGGTCTGCCGTTAAACAGCGTCGTCAAATCTAATTCTTCAAAACCATCATGGATGGTGGCAATTTGACCTAATAAAATGGGTGAACTTTGATTGCTTCGGATGATGGGCACTGCCGCAAAATCATCAATGGTATACCCTTGACCATTTGTGCGAACCAATATGTTGCCTGATGGAGTTTTTAAATTTCCAGCGCTAATATCAACTAAATGATTGTTGATGATGATAGCTATTTCAGCCATGCTTAAATCGTAAGCTTGAAGTACATCAGGTGTAATTTCTATAGAAAGTTCTAGATCTGGCTTGTCTAAGAAGCGAACTTGAGAGACTCCATCGAGTTGCAGCATTTCATTGCGAACAACTTCGGTCGTGGTTAATAGTTGCTCTCTAGGTAAATCGCCAGAGACAACGACATTCATCACTTCTAATAAAAACTCAGCTTCTTGAATGCGGGGTCTTTCGGCATTCTCAGGCAATGTGCTGAGACCATCAACACGCAATTTTATATTTTCTAAAAGTTTCTGTTTGTCATAGCCTGAAACTACTTTTGCGGAAACACTAGATACTGACTCTGAGGATCGAGAAGTTAATTCTTTGATGCCTTCAAGGTCATGAATGGCTTCTTCAATTTTTATTGTCACCCCTTTTTCTATATCTTCAGGCGTGGCGCCGGGTAAGAAGGTGGTTACTTGAATGGCATCAAAACGAATAGGAGGAAATATCTCAAGTGGAATACTGGTGCGTATCGCCAAGACGCCCGCAATCAAAATACTAACCATTAATAAATTAGCAGCGACGGCATTGTGGGCGAACCAACGTATTATTTTTCCATACATAGTCTTGAGTGTATCAGCGCAATTGCGTGGGTCAATGACAGTATCTTCATGCGGTAATTTTATGACATCAATGGCTTATTTTAGAGGCTTTAAGTGTGACAATTGTTGACATTCGATGTTGGTAATTTCGATTAAGATGTTATTCCAGTAATCATTAGGTCTTGGTAGTAATAGCTGACAAGAGGGAAAACAAATGAGCACTTTTGATATTAAAGCCCGATTCTTCGGAAAAGCCTTTCAAGGCAATATTTATGATTTAGAAGCAATGCGTTTATTGAACGAGAATCTAGGTTCTCTGATTCAACAACTCATAGCAATCCATCTTGGGCGAAATGAACTTGCCGATGAATTAAAAGATCAAATCAAACATTCAGTCGCCATTAATAAAGGTGTGTTCGAAGTCAGTATCAATTTCGAACGAAACTTTTATAACAAATTTGGTATCACCGGCCTTGGTCAAGATTCGATAAGCTTCTCCGATAGTATTGCTCGTTTATTTTATAGTGCAATTTCTCTTCGTCGTCATGTAGCGGAAACGAAAAAAAATGGAAGCTCGATCAAGATTTTATTAAATACAAAGCAAGGAAAAGATAATCGTAGTGTTGCTATCAATGAGCAAGGCAATATTTTGCTTAACCATCCAAAAGTATTATGGGCAGCGCAAATGACCAAAGACGCTACAGATCAAATATTACGATCGATCGATGGTGAAAATGTATCAGGTTTTGAGGTTGAAGGCTTTAGTCGGCCATTCGTCAGTAATGATGCGGATTTTGCTGTTCTTGACCAAGAAAAATCAGACTTAGTCGCAATTGCCAATTTTACTGGTCGATTGGATAACTTGTTTTTTTCTAGGCAACGTGGAGTTGTTGTTTCAGAGAGTGACATTTTTCAAATCGCATGGGATGATGAAATCAGAAATAAATTATTAAATCATGCTGATTTGGACAATGTCGAATTCATTGCCCAACCTTGCATTGAAACGCATAGTTTATATGGCGAATTGGTCGTCTACAAAATTTTGGATTGTGTTGCGGCTAATGTGCCTAACGCAAACGCAGCACAAAAAATCGAACAAGTAGCCTCTTAGTGGAACCAAGTAAATACTTGTGATTATTTTCTAAAGTGCTGTTGGAGACTGATTGTTTTCAACGCGTTTTAGGAAAACTTTTTTTAATCCATTCTTAATATTTTCGAAAATCAAATAATTCACTGGAACCACTAATAAAGTGATCATGGTGGCAAAAAGGATTCCGAAACCAAGAGAAATGGCCATTGGCTGTAAAAACTTTGCTTGAGTACTTTTTTCTAATAACAAAGGTGTGAGCCCAGCAAAGGTTGTTAGTGAAGTTAGGATGACTGGGCGAAAACGTTTTGCTCCAGCATTCAGAACGGCCGTCATCAATTCCACGCCTCTAAGCCTCTCTTTGTTGATGTAATCGACTAATACTAGACTATCATTAATGACTACCCCGATCAGTGCGAGGATGCCCATATAGCTCATTATGGAAAGATTTTCTCCTACCAAGATGTGACCTAAAAATGCGCCAACTGCGCCAACAGGGATAATGGACATCACTATTAATGGTTGTCCATAGGACTTAAATGGAATCGCTAAAAGTGCATAGATAGCAAGTAATACAATGATCATTCCTAGACGTAAGCTGCCAAAAGATTCCTGTTGTTCTTTTGCTTCACCTTCCATTTCATAACGTACATTGGGGTACGCGACTAGCAATTCATCTAAACGGTTTTGTAAGTCAACTTTTATCGGTTCTAAATCAGTGCCGCTTTCAGCGTCACTGGTGACGTTCATTGTGGTGAATCGATTGATGCGATAAAGTGCTGATGGGCTTGTACCTGATGTAATTGTTGCGACTTCTGCTAATGCGATAGTCT
>CALKZN010000172.1 GCA_938002995.1 uncultured Arenicellaceae bacterium
GAAGCAAGACATCGTTATCGATCCTCAGGCACGTATCGTGTCAATGTTCAGCTAGATGATGGCTCACTCTTTAGACTTGGGCAAATTCGATCAGCTGTTGATGGTTCTGCTGGTGGGGCAGGAAATAAAATTTTTAGTGAACGCGAATCTTTTAGTATTTCAGGGAATAACTTTAGTCAAGCTGTGCCAAATCAAACCTTGCGTTTTGATGCCAGTGATATTGTACCGACCACTGATGCTGAGTTAGTCATCGAAGTCATTTCCGGAGATTTGAATGGCTCAAGTGAATATTTTAATATTCTTGTGAATGGCAGGACGTTTAAGTCAGTTGGATCATTTGGTTCATTTAGTACACAATGTAGCCCACAATCACGGCCATTAAAATTTAATATTCCTTTAGCAGATTTGATTGCAGAAAGAAACAGTAATAGTGGGAGGATTAATATAGTGTTTATTCCTACTGATCCAAATTTTGGTGGTAATGGTGTTGGAAATGGTTGCAGTGGAAGTGGTCGCACCCGTGCTTCGGCGACTCTAACATTCAGTGGCAATTAAAACTTTTTCAAATTATGCAAAAAGCCTCAGTTAAAATAACTGGGGCTTTTTTGTTGTTTATTGGCGTGTGTAAAACTTAGCTTAATTATGAAGTAAATACCTAGTTAAGAATAGTACAAATTGAACTGAGCGATTTTTCTGTTAAAGAACTCTTGATCTTATAGAATCAGAGTTAGGTTAAATAATAGATGAAGTAACACTATGACAACGATCAATAAACGTATTAAAGCAATTAATCCTCTCATTGCGCCAGAAGCCTTGATTGAGAAATACCCCGTCGATCGTGAGCTTGAAAAACATATCAATCAAACACGTGAAAACGTTAGTAATATTATTCACCATAAAGATGATCGCCTGTTGGTGGTGGTTGGTCCGTGTTCGATTCATGATGTTGATGCGGCGATTGAGTATGCGACTCGCTTAAAAGTCGTTAGAGAAAAGCATAAAAATCAACTTGAAATTGTGATGCGTGTCTATTTTGAAAAGCCACGTTCAACGATTGGGTGGAAAGGCTTGATTAATGACCCAGATTTGGATGGTAGTTATAACGTCAATAAGGGCCTTGAAATGGGCCGAAAGCTATTAATTGAACTGAATACAATGGGCATTCCTGCGGGCTGTGAATTTTTAGATGCAGTGACTGCACAATATTATGCCGATTTAGTCAGTTGGGGCGCGATTGGTGCGCGTACCACTGAAAGCCAGATTCATCGTGAATTAGCATCTGGTTTATCTTGCCCAATTGGCTTTAAAAATGGCACCAATGGTAATGTCAATATTGCCGCAGATGCAGTGATTGCCGCAAACAATGAGCACGTATTTCCAGGTTTGACCGAACAAGGTGGTGCTGCTTTATTTACAACCACAGGTAATCATGATTCTCATGTGATTTTGCGGGGAGGTAGCAAGCAACCTAACTATGATGCTCAAAGTGTTGCAGCAGCGGCTGAGGCACTGGAGAAGCGATCAATTACCTCAGGATTGATGGTTGATATGAGTCATGCCAATAGTCAAAAGCAGCACCTACGGCAAATTGACGTGGGTGCTGACATTGCCAATCAGATAAGAGCGGGTTCTAAGTATATAGTTGGATGTATGATAGAAAGTCATTTAGTTGAAGGAAACCAAAAAGTAGAGGCAAATAAACCTCTCACGTATGGGCAGAGTATTACTGATGCATGTATTAACTTTGAGCAGACAGAAGCAGTTTTATTGGGGCTGGCAGAGGCTATTAGTTCTAGGCAGCATTGATCATTTGTTATAGCTATGCAATTAATGATTCAAGCTGGAGGTATAGAAGAATTTAAACTGGTTCTACCCATGGATACATAACTCTACTAATCTTGTGTAATTGATGAATACACAAGAGCTTAATAATAGCTTGATGTATCAATAGAATGATTTTGGCCAGCTGTGGCTGTTTTGAAACATTGCAATATAACGCTTATAGAAGTTGATCATAAGCGTTATATGACAGGAGAAGAGTATGAATGATAAAGCAAATCCAATTGATTTAGAGAAAGTCATCAAAGCTGATAAAGCAAATGTTTGGCATCACCTGTCTCAACATAAACCACTAGAGACGTCTGATCCTTTGTTGGTAGTTAAAGGTGAGGGCATGTATCTTTATGATTCGAATGGCAAGTCGCATTTGGATGCAACCTCAGGAGGTTTATGGACGGTGAATACTGGCTATGGCCGTGAATCGATCGCCAAAGCGGTATATGACCAGCTAACGACATTGAACTTCTATGCACATAGTGCCGCGAATGTACCAGCAGCACGTTTTGCAGAAAAGTTGATTGAAAAAATGCCAGGTTTGAGTCGTGTGTACTATTCAAACTCTGGTTCTGAAGCGAATGAAAAAGCCTATAAAATTGTTCGACAAATAGCAGCGAAGAAATACGGTGGTAAGAAGCATAAGATTCTTTATCGTGAACGTGACTACCACGGTACTACGATTACCGCGTTGAGTTCAACGGGCCAATTTGAACGTAAAAATCAATACGGTCCTTTTACTCCAGGTTTTGTTGAAGTGCCTCATTGCTGTGAGTATCGCTCACAATTTGGTGAAGTTGATGACTATGGTGTTCGTGCAGCAAATGAAATTGAGAAAGTGATTTTGGCTGAAGGTCCAGAGACGGTCGGATCAATTGTTCTTGAGCCGATTACCGCTGGCGGCGGAATTATCACACCTCCAGAAGGCTATTGGGAAAGAGTTCAAGAAATATGTAAAAAATACGATGTTCTTTTACATATTGATGAAGTCGTCTGTGGTCTTGGCAGAACGGGCACATGGTTTGGCTATCAGCACTATGGCATTAAGCCAGATATTGTCACAATGGCTAAAGGCGTTGCATCAGGCTATGCGGCAATTTCTTGTACTGTTACAACAGAAGAAATTTTTGATATTTTCAAAGAAGACTCTGAAGACAATGGCAGAATGGGATATTTTCGTGATGTTTCGACCTTCGGTGGTTGTACTGCAGGGCCTGCGGCTGCTTTGGAAAATATGCGTATCATTGAAGATGAAAACCTATTAGAAAATGTTATCACCATGGGTGATTATTTAATGGAAGGTTTACTTGGATTGAAAGATAAGCATGAAGCGATTGGTGATGTGCGTGGCAAGGGTTTGTTTGCAGGGTTTGAGCTGGTTAAAGATCGAGAGACGAAAGAACCTGTTGCAGAAACTGTACCAATCGCTATTTTTAATGAATGTATGAAAAATGGTGTTCTTGTTGGTCGTACTAATCGAAGTTTTGAAAAGTACAACAACACAATTGCTCTAAGCCCTGCATTTATTGTGACTAAAGAGCAGATTGATGAAATTATTGCTACTCTAGATGATGCTATTGCAAAGCATACTTAGTAGCAGTTTACATTTTAATTATCGGGGAAACTCCTGTCTTGAATAAGGCAGGAGTTTTTTTGTTTTTTAATTAAAGAAAACTTATATGTGTGATGAGACGCATTAACGCGACAATATTTCAATTTTACTTTGGCCGATGAAAATCACCCTATGATTCATGAAGCGCTATAGATTTTTAAATGTGAGATGAAAATGGCGCGCCCGGAGGGGATTACTTAGCGCATCCTGCGCTTCGCCTTACAGGTAGCCTTTGGCTATTCAATGTTGTTCCTGACAACATTGTCGTACCCTTGAGGCTTGAACCAAATCATCCGGCCATTCCATATAAAAAAGCCAGTAAAAACTGACTTTATTATATGGTGCGCCCGGAGGGATTCGAACCCCCGACCACTTGGTTCGAAGCCAAGTACTCTATCCAGCTGAGCTACAGGCGCGTAACTCGTTTGTTGTATTGTATTAAATTTTTTGCACAAAAGCTTCGAAAATCGAAGCCAGTAATATAGCTACAAGCGTTCTGTTCAGATGCGTAACTAATCTACTAGCGTATCGAATTGTATAAGAGTTTTAACCCGAAAGCATAAAAAAACGCAGTTAGATTCTACCTATCTGCGTTATTGTTTGTTTTAGTATGAAGCAATCAATTATGTTTATGGTGCTTTCCCTTTTTTTTATGATCCATTTTCATTACTTGTTTGTGATCACCATGTTTCATCTGTTCTTTCACTTCATGTTTTTCGACATTAAAAGTGATTTCAATCTCACCTGCTTTTTCAAATACAAGAATAGCCTTATGCTTATCTCCGGCTTTGAGTTGCTTGGGTAAGTTCATGAACATTATGTGTTTACCACCCGCTTGCAGTTGAACAGATTTACCTGCTGGAATCTCAAGCCCTCCTTTGACTTCTTGCATTTTCATGACATTGTCTTCAATGCTCATAGTGTGAATTTGAATCAAAGGTGAAACATCGCCAGTAACACTAATGAGCTTGTCATCTTCCTTGCCATTATTGGTGATCGTAAGGTAACCAGCTCCTACTTTGACGCCTGGAGGGGTTTCTCGAGCGATAGGATGATCAATGATTAATGAATTGATTTTGTACTCATGTGCAAGCGCTGATAATGATGTGAAAATAAGTGCGATGTAGATTAAAGTTTTTTTCAAAATTTTCATAATTTTCTGAAATTAGTGTTTATTGGGCTTTTAACTATAACGTAACAATGAAATTAAATATTGTCGATTAATGATTAATTAAGCTTTGTTTTTAACAATTCGTTTGCCATTTTCGGGTTGGCTTTACCTTTAGATTTTTGCATGACTTGACCGACTAAAAAGCCAATGACTTTATCGTTGCCGTCTTTGAATTGTTGGACTTGTTCAGGACAGTTAGCAATAACCTCATCAACAATAGTTTCAATGGCGCCAGTATCAGTAATTTGCTTGAGGCCTTTTTTATCAATAATGTCATCAACCGCTTTATCACTTGACCAAAGTTCAGCAAAAACTTGTTTGGCCGTCTTGCCTGATAATGTGTTGTCTGCGATGCGATTCATCAAATCGGCAAACCTTGCCGCATCGATAGGGGATTCATTGATAGATAGATTATCTTTGTTTAAATGTGCAAACAGTTCACCAATTACCCAGTTAGCGATGATTTTAGTTTCACCCTGGCTGTTGTTTATGACAGTTTCAAAATAATCAGCGGTTTCACGGTCTTGTGTTAAAACGGATGCATCATCTTCATTAAGCTTGAACTCAGTAATGAAGCGGGCTTTTTTTGCCTCAGGAAGTTCAGGTAATGTTGCTCTGATTTCTTCAACCAGTGCTTGATCTAAATGCATAGGCGGTAGATCAGGGCATGGGAAATAGCGATAGTCATGGGCATCCTCTTTGGAGCGCATTGGACGTGTTTCATGTTCATCAGGATCATAAAGGCGTGTTTCTTGAGTGATGCTACCGCCGTCCTCTAAAATATCGATTTGACGTTCAACTTCATATTCAATTGCGCGTTCTACAAACCTGAATGAATTGATATTTTTTAATTCAGTTCTTGTGCCTAATTCTATTTGTCCTTTAGGTCTGATTGATACATTGGCATCGCAACGAAAAGATCCTTCTTGCATATTGCCATCGCAGATTCCAATATAGCGCACCAAGCTGTGCAATTTTTTCAAGTAAGCCACCGCTTCTTGTGCGGAACGCATATCTGGTTCTGACACTATTTCTAGTAATGGAGTTCCAGCACGATTCAAATCGATGCCCGTCATACCTTGAAAATCCTCATGAAGGGATTTTCCAGCATCTTCCTCTAGATGAGCACGAGTGACGCCAATAACTTTTTCTTCACCATTGATTGAAATGCTTAAAGAGCCTTCACCGACGATAGGTAGGTCTAGTTGTGAAGTTTGATAACCTTTTGGAAGGTCGGGATAAAAATAATTTTTCCTATCAAAAACGTTATGTAAGTTTAACTTTGCTCCCAGCGCTAAACCGAGCTTTATGCCCATGCGGGCCGCTTCCATATTCATCACTGGCAAAGTGCCAGGAAGGGCTAAATCAACTTCACTGGCTTGGGTGTTTGGTTTTGCACCAAACGCTATAGAGCTGCCTGAAAAGAGTTTGCTTTTGGTTTGTAGTTGCGCGTGAACTTCTAGGCCAATCACTGTTTCCCATTGACTCATGATGATTCTCCTGTCGTTACTGCTGGCTCTGATACTGCATAGGATTCAGGTGTTTTCGTATGCCAATCTGTGGTTTGTTGATATTGATGAGCAATATTTAAAAGCTTAGCTTCTTGTAGGTGCGGCGTAGTTAACTGCATGCCTACGGGTAAGCCAGCTTGGGTAAAGCCTGCCGGAATTGATGCCGCTGGAAGGCCTGATAAATTAGCCGTGACTGTGTAGATATCATTTAAATACATCGACATTGGATCTGCTGTGCTGCCTTTTTTGAAGGCAGGCTCAGGGGTTGTTGGGCCAAGAATGACATCGCAGGTTTCAAAGGCTGTGAGATAATCATTGGTGATCAGTCGGCGTAATTTCTGTGCCTTTGCATAATAAGCATCATAATATCCAGAAGAAAGTGCATAGGCGCCAACCATTATTCGTTTTTGTACTTCTGCGCCAAAACCTTCTGAGCGTGTTTTGGTGTACATATCATCAAGATCGCCATAATCTTGTGCGCGAAAACCATAACGAACACCATCAAATCGAGATAAATTCGATGAGGCCTCTGCAGGTGCAATAATGTAGTACGCAGGCAATGCAAGTGAGCTATTTTTCAATGATACTTTTACAATGGTTGCGCCTAGTTTTTCGTATTCTTTTATGGCATCTTCAATAAGACTGCCAACTTCATTATTTAAGCCATCGCCAAAGAATTCTTCAGGAACGCCAATGCGAAGTCCAGCAAGAGAATTATTGAGTTGAGCTGAAAAATCTTCAGTAGTAACATTGAGTGACGTAGAGTCTTTTTCATCAAATCCACTCATTGCATTCAAGGCAATTGCTGCGTCTTCAGCAGTATGTGTGAAAGTGCCAGCTTGGTCTAAGGAGGAAGCGTAAGCGATCATCCCATAGCGTGAACAGCGGCCATAAGTAGGTTTCACTCCAGTCAGGTTGCAATAAGAAGCGGGTTGGCGAACAGAGCCGCCAGTATCCGAGCCGGTTGCAAAAGCAACAATGCCTGCAGCAACTGCGGCAGCTGACCCTCCAGAGCTTCCTCCAGGAACTCTTTCTAAGTCCCAAGGATTGCTGACAGGGCCATAGAAGGAGGATTCATTAGATGAGCCCATAGCGAACTCATCCATATTGGTTTTGCCAATAGATATTGTTCCCGCATTATTTAGCTTATTAACAACCGTTGCGTCATAAGGTGAGATGAAATTTTCTAAAATTTTTGAAGCACAACTTGTAAGAACGCCTTTGGTGCAAAAAAGGTCTTTATGAGCGATTGGAATTCCCGCTAACGGAGAATGTGATGGCGTTGCTTCATCATGAGTTTTAGCGGCTTCAATTGCTTGATCAGCGGTGACTGTAATGAATACATTTAATTCAGAAGCTTCAGCGCGTTTGATGCTTTCTTGTGTTAGTTCAGTGCTGGAAATAGATTTGTCTGCAAGCTGTTTTTTCAAGCTTACAAGAGTTTGTATAGTCATTTTTTTATCTGTGGTGTGTCAGAGTTCGTACGAATGTGAAACTGCGCTTAATAAATCGATGTAGGTTAATCAATTACTTTTGGGACTAGATAAAGATTTTTTTCAGTACTAGGAGCAATCTTTTGAAAATTTTCACGATGATCAGTTTCTGTAACAATGTCTTCACGAAGGCGTAAAACTGCATCCATAGGGTGCGTCATAACTGCAACATCAGAGGTGTCACAGTCTTGCATTTTTTTGGCTAATTCTAAAATTGCAGACAAGTCTTGTTGATATTTTTCAATATCTGTTTCAGAGAGTTCTAGACGAGCTAGTTTTGCAATGTTTAGGACGGTATCTTTATCTAAAGCGTGTTGTGATGACATGTTAGTTTAGTAATTGTTTTAAGATTAATTTAAATCAGAGATTAGGATGCGCAGAAAGTGTTATTTGCAATTCATTTTTATTGCACAAAGCATGTTAAAAACAAGAGAAGAAGATGCGCAATTTAGTGTATGAAACTTAATCAGTGGCTTAATGGTTTATTTAGACAAAAAATGATGAAAATTCAATCAGTACTCAAGCATCAGAGACTTTTTGACCTTTTTTTGCTGAAAAATCATTCTAATGCCGGAAAACCAGCAAATTACCATAACTTTGCTTGGTCGTGAATAGCAAGTGCAGTCATTATTCTAGTACAATGTATCAATTTTATAAAATATACTTCCGTCATTGAAAAAGACAGAAGATACGCATCGCTTAAAAGCGTTTTTTTGAAATAGTTTTTTGACCATTATTTAGGTCGTCAAAGTTAGAGAGTAATTGAGAGTCAAAGCACATGCTAAACAGTATATTAGGTTTGTTTTCCAGTGATATCGCCATTGATTTAGGCACAGCGAACACACTGATTTATGTCAAAGAAAAAGGCATCGTATTAAATGAACCATCAGTGGTTGCGATTCGCCAGTCTCCAGGTGGTGGAATTAACGTTAAAAATGTCATGGCGGTTGGTTCAGAAGCAAAACGCATGCTAGGAAGAACGCCGGGTACGATTAAAGCCATCCGTCCGATGAAAGATGGTGTGATTGCTGACTTCAATGTTACTGAACAAATGCTTAAGTATTTCATTAAAAAAGTGCGCGGTAATCGTTTTTTTGGAGGCAGTCCAAGAATCATTATTTGTGTACCTTGTGAGTCAACTCAAGTAGAACGCCGTGCGATTCGCGATAGCGCCGAACGTGCTGGAGCGCGTGAAGTGTTTTTGATCGAAGAACCTATGGCTGTTGCTATTGGTGCGGGTTTACCTGTTGCTGAGCCGACAGGTTCAATGGTTTTGGATATTGGTGGCGGTACTAGTGAGATTGGTGTGATGTCTCTAGGTGGAACTGTATACAGTACTTCTTTGCGAGTAGCAGGCGATACTTTCGACGATGCTATTATTAATCATGTCCGTCGTAAGCATGGAGTGCTTATTGGTGAAGCAACAGCTGAGAGAGTTAAGAAGACTATTGCGACAGCATGGGATAAATCTGAGCGTCGTGAAATGGAAGTTAAGGGTCGTGATATTGCTGAAGGCCTTTCACGCGCAATTACACTTACCAGTGATGAAATTTATGAAGCCTTGGCAGATGCGCTAGAGTTAATTGTGCAATCTATTAAAAATACGCTTGAACAAACTCCACCAGAATTAAGTGCTGATATTGGTGATAAAGGTTTAGTTATCGCTGGGGGTGGTGCTTTGATGCGTGATATGGATCGTCGCTTAATGGAAGATACTGGTCTGCCAGTAGTTATTGCGGATGACCCTTTAACATGTGTGGTTCGTGGTTGTGGTAAGGCTCTTGAGGAAATGAATAGTCTGCGCGATATTTTTGCGTATGAATAAGTATCGCAAGTGCTTTTAATAAAACCTTTGTAGGTATATTGGTTAAAGCATGATATCTGATCGGAATGCCGCAAATGGAAAATCACTGATTATTGCTTTTTGTGTGGTTGTTGCGCTATTGGTGGTTGACGTCAAAACCCAAGCGCTAAAGCCAGCACGTGCAGTGCTGGCTTATATCTTAAATCCTGTTTCGTTGGTTGCATCAATTCCATCACATTTTTTTGGTAGCGTGGATAGTTTTCTTGAAAACGAACCTGAAATTGAAAA
>CALKZN010000173.1 GCA_938002995.1 uncultured Arenicellaceae bacterium
CCTCTTTAAGCAATGCTTCTTCAATTTTTTGCCTTTTTTCATGCAGCTCAGGATAAGCATCCCCCATCTCGTTCACTAGACTATCAACAATTTTATAAAAGAAAGGTTCATCTTTTCGTGATTCATTGAGTTGATAACCGTGACGAATTGCACGTCTGATAATCCGTCGCAGAACATAACCTCGTCCCTCATTACTAGGTAACACGCCGTCAGCTATCAAAAATGCAGTTGAACGAATGTGGTCAGCAAGCACTCTTACAGAATGATGCGTTTGATCATTTGTCCCTAAAACTTCACAAATTTGTGAAGTAATTCCTTGAAACAAATCAATATCATAGTTGTTATGAACATTTTGCATTACTGCAGCAATACGCTCCAAACCCATACCTGTATCAACCGAAGGCTTAGGTAATGGATTTAATGTGCCATCTGCCGAACGGTCATATTGCATGAAAACCAAGTTCCATATTTCAATGAAGCGATCACCATCTTCTTCAGGAGTTCCCGGAGGTCCGCCGGACACATCCTCACCATGGTCATAGAAAATTTCACTACAAGGTCCACATGGACCTGTATCACCCATTGCCCAAAAATTATCTTTTGCACCAATACGTGAAAATTGATGTTCGCCGATGCCGATTTCATTCAACCAAATATCTTCAGCTTCTTGATCTTCATCAAAAACGGTCACCCATAAACGTTCTTTAGGCAAGCCTAGTTCTTTGGTTAAAAAGTCCCAACCAAACTGAATTGCTTCGCGCTTGAAATAATCTCCAAAGCTAAAAGTCCCAAGCATTTCAAAAAACGTATGGTGCCTTGCTGTATAACCCACATTTTCTAAATCGTTGTGCTTTCCACCAGCACGCACACAGCGCTGTGATGTTGTCGCTCGGTTGTAATCACGCTTATCATCACCCAAGAAAACATCTTTAAATTGCACCATTCCAGCATTGGTAAATAGCAAAGTTGGATCATTTCCAGGCACTAAAGAGCTACTCGTAACACGATTGTGTTGATGTTTTTCAAAGTAAGCTAAAAAGTGTTCGCGAATCTCTGCAGTTTTCATGATATCAATGCCGTTAATAAAGCTAGTGGAGTGCTTATATTTTAAGCGCTTATCTACATCAAGCGCTTACCTATATTACAAGGCTTAATTAATCTAAGGATTTTACCCTAGCTTATTTGTTTCTTACATAAAAAATGTCGATGATATTAATCAATCGACTTCATTTATAAAAATCACCGATGCGCGTATTTGAGGTGTTGTAAAACCACGGCTCTGTAGAAATCGCGCTCGTTTAGTCCATTCATTATAATTGTTCACTTCCTTATTAACATATTTTTTTTGATATTCAAGCTGCGCTATTTGTGTCCATTCATGACTTTGAACGTCTATATAGGCTTGGATCAACAAAGAAGACACTCCCTTTTGTCTTAATTCGTGTTGAATTTTTATCGGCCCATGACCTCTTCTCTTACGTTCATTGACAAAAGATTCAGTGAACCTATCATCTGATTGTAAATTTTCATCTTGAAGCTTAGCAATAACAACGTCGATGATTACTGGGTCAAACCCTTTCTGATCCAACTTAACTTTTAATTCTTCAGCACTATGTTCCCGGCGGGCTAACAAATAAACAGCACGGTGCAATGTAGAAGAAAATATCTTTTTTTCAGCCTCTTGGTCCACAGCTTCAAGCCATAATAAGATTTTAGTTTATAAATAAATTAAGTACTCTCTCACAAAATAAAAGAGTACTCACTTAATCTAAAATTTCTGAATTATGATGCTTCTGCATCTCCCGCAGGATCTAGTTCAACAATATCAGCGCCTTTAGCTGCTGCATCCTTATCTATACCCAAAGCAACACGGATCTTCTTTTCAATTTCATCTGACATTTCTTTATGTTCTTTTAAATATTCACGAACATTATCTTTGCCTTGACCAATACGCTCACCTTCATAGCTATACCATGCGCCTGCTTTATCAACAATTCCATGCTCAACACCTAAGGAGATAATTTCTCCTTCAAGTGAGATACCTTCGTTATATAGAATATCGAATTCTGTTTGCCTAAAAGGAGCTGCCATTTTATTTTTAACCACTTTAACGCGAGTTTGGTTACCTAAAATTTCGTCACCTTTTTTGATTGCGCCAATTCGACGAATATCCAAACGTACTGATGAGTAAAACTTTAAAGCATTACCGCCTGTTGTGGTTTCAGGGTTTCCGAACATTACACCAATTTTCATTCGAATTTGATTAATGAAAATAACCGTGGTGTTAGCTTTTTGAATATTTGCTGTTAATTTACGAAGCGCTTGTGACATTAAGCGCGCTTGAAGGCCCATATGTGAATCGCCCATATCTCCTTCAATTTCAGCTTTTGGTGTTAATGCAGCAACTGAATCAACGACTATAATATCAACCGCTGCTGAGCGTACTAGCATATCTGCAATTTCAAGCGCTTGTTCACCTGTATCTGGTTGAGAAATAAGTAATTCATCAATATTCACACCCAAACGTTTTGCATATCCAGTATCAAGCGCATGTTCTGCATCGATAAACGCAGCTGTACCACCCAGTTTTTGTGCTTGCGCAATAACTGAAAGTGTTAATGTTGTTTTGCCTGAAGATTCTGGCCCATAGATTTCGCACACTCGTCCTCTGGGAAGCCCGCCTATTCCTAATGCAACATCTAAGCCAATTGACCCTGTAGGAATTGAGCTAACATCTCTCACCACATCGCCATCACCAAGACGCATCACTGAACCTTTGCCAAATTGACGTTCAATTTGTGCTAACGCTGCTTGTAGTGCTTTTTGTTTATTTTCGTCCATTTCTCGCTCCGAATTGGTTTTAATGACTTCTTCAATCGTTGTTTGCATAACTTGTACACTCATAAATTGTTTTCAACAAACGAATGACTGTTGTGCTCTAAAATATATTAATCTAGGTCAATGACCCTTTTCTTAGCCAAAGATTTTATAACAAAAACAAGTCTAAGTTTGTGCTCAATGATTTAATAATGATTGATTTACGTACAAATATCAAGAGGTTTTCTTATTAATATTATCTTTAATGAAAATACGACACGAAACCATAGGATTTTATCGTCTTAACTTGTTAATATTCTTTAAGTAATTATAAACGTTCCTATCATGAAAAAATTCTCTCGTTTTGGACAAAAGTTCACTCAACAATCAGGCATTTTGCAGTTAATGGCTGATCTCGGCCAAGCAAATCAATCAGAAAACCCAAATATCTGCATGCTTGGTGGCGGCAACCCAGCTTCCATTCCTGCCGCAGAAGCGATCTATCAAAAAGAAATGCATACCATGCTTGAAAACCCTGAGTCGTTTAATCAAATGCTCGGATTTTATGATGGCCCACAGGGTTCTGATAAATTTATTGATATATTAGTAAACTTACTGAATCAACGTTATGACTGGGGACTGACACGAAAAAATATTTGTTTAACTAATGGCAGTCAAAGCAGCTTTTTTAATCTATTTAATTTATTAGCTGGCGAAATGGATGACGGCAGCCACAAACAAGTATTACTCCCCTTAGCCCCTGAATATATCGGTTATTTCGATCAAGGCATTAGCGAAAACATGTTCGTTGCTCAGCGACCAATCATCGAACATATTTCTGATTTCGTTTTCAAATATCACATCGACTTTGATGCGCTTGAGCAACAACTTGATAACAATCCAGATATCGCTGCTATTTGTGCTTCTAGGCCAACCAACCCTACTGGCAATGTTTTAACTGATGAAGAAATGGCTAGGCTTGATACATTAGCACAAAAAAAGAATATCCCATTAATCATAGACAATGCCTATGGATTCCCTTTTCCAGGGGCAATTTATATGGATGTGAATCCACACTGGCATGACAATATAGTCCTGACAATGTCTTTATCAAAAATGGGTTTACCCGGTGCAAGAACAGGAATTGTGATTGCCAATGAAGAAATTATTGCAGCGATGAGCGCAATCAATGCAGTCACCGCACTCGCACCAAATAGTATAGGCGCTTGTTTAGTAAGCCGACTAATTGAGTCCGGTGAGGCAATGCATTTACGCGAAAATATCATTCGCCCTTTTTATAAAGAAAAATCCCAATCTGCAGCCAAATTAGCTGAACGTATTTTTACTGGTTTACCTGTAAAAATTCATAAACCTGAAGGTGCCTTTTTCTTATGGATATGGTGTCAGAAATTACCCATCAGTACGACGGAGTTATATCAGAGGCTTACTGCTCGTGACGTCTATGTTATTCCTAGTGAAAATTTCTTCCCTAACAAAGAAGATGATTGGAAACATCAAACTGAATGCTTACGCATTACTTACACTCAGTCTGAAACAGTATTAGAAAGAGGTTTAAATATTATCTCTGAAGAACTCAGAAAAGCTTATAGCGAATAAATCCAATGTTTATCCTAATGTTAGCTCTAGTTATTTGCTAGCGTATTTTTCATTTCTGCAACTGCGTTTTCTAAACCAATAAACACTGATTTTGCAATAATCGAATGTCCGATATTCAAACAGTTCATCGCGGGTAGCTTGGCAATTTCATGAACATTTTCAATCGTCAAACCATGACCAGCATTTACAATCATTCCTAGTTTATGTGCTAGGCATGCGGCATGAGTGAGCCTTTCCAATTCTAGTCGCCAGTCTTTGCTGCCATATTCTAGCTCAGCATATCTGCCTGTGTGTAGTTCAACAATATCTGCATTACATTTCTCACTTGCATGAATTTGAGATTCTTCAGGATCAATAAACAACGACACTAAAATATTAGCCTCTTGAAGGTTTTTACTATAAGCAAGCAAATGATCTTGTTGCGACACCACATCTAAGCCGCCTTCGGTGGTCAATTCTTGGCGTTTTTCTGGCACCAAACACACTTCATGAGGCTTATTTTTCAAAGCAATTTCAAGCATTTCTTGAGTTGCAGCCATTTCTAAATTAATTGGCAGAGATTTAGCCGCGCAAATACGTTCAACATCATTATCTCTAATATGTCGTCGGTCTTCTCGTAAATGAATAGTAATGCCATCTGCGCCACCAGCTCGAGCCAAGGCTATAGCATCATAAGGGTCTGGATAAATTGTACCCCTTGCATTGCGCAGAGTTGCAACATGGTCAATATTTACGCCCAATAATACAGTTGACATATGTTTTACCTAAAAATATTAAGATCTTAAAATTTTAAGAAATATATAACAAGCTACGACTATGAATAGGTTTCCCACCTAATAAAGATTGCAATATATTTCTCATGAAACGTTTAGCTTGTTGCATGATTATATCGTTTGGATAACTATTCCTATCAATGCAATGTAACACCATTCCAGAAACTATTAATGGTGACTCTCCTTTGTTTGATCGATATATTTCTGGCCCACGCTCAGGTATGTATCGATAAACAAGTTCAGGATTAATCAATTCATGCTGATCAATATCTCGATCTAAAATCAAAGCATAACCAATTTCTGATAATAAGTTTTTTTCAAACAAACGTAATGATAATTCTCGCTCCTTATTTTTAAACGAGCAATCATGCAGACTCTGCATTAACTGATTATAAGATTGATATAGCTTTTGATAGGGGTCCTTACGCTGCAACAACTTATAAACTAATTCATTGGCATAGAAACCACAGACACGTGATTTATAATCGAAGTAGAATAAAGAATGACCTTGCTCGACTTCTGTCAAAATTGGTAGCTCGCCCTTACCTGTCCAGCTCATTAATAGCGGTTGAAAGGGTAACAAAATACCACGTTTGCGAGTTTTTGAATTTCTTGCGCCTTTTGCTAGCAAACCTAAACGACCAAACTCTTGTGAGAAGACTTCAATAATTAAGCTTGTTTCAGTATATGGACGTGTGTGGAGTACAAATACAGCTTGTTGATGAATTTGATAAGCTGCCATAAGCTACATTTAATAATTAAAAGCCTTCATCGTATCCAAGCAAAGAAAGATCTCGCTGCGAATCTGACCAGCCTTTTCTTACTTTAACAAATAGTTCTAAATGTACTTTTTCGCCCAATAATTGGTTAATTTGCTTACGCGCACCAGAACCAATTTTCTTGAGCTTTTCTCCTTGTTTGCCGATCACAATACCTTTGTGATTGTCTCTATCCACCCAAATATCAGCACCAATATGCATTCGATCTTCGAGACGCTCCATACGCTGTAATTCAACGGCTGTTGCATATGGCAACTCTTCCCCAAGAAGACGAAACAACTGTTCTCTGACAAGCTCAGTAACTAAAAATTGCATACTTCGATCAGTGATTTGATCTTTATCAAAGCCTGGTCGTTCAAGAGGTAGTTGTTCAGTAATTACGTCTAATAGATACTCAACATTATCTCCTTTGAGCGCCGAAATAGGTACAACTGCAAGGCTATCAACACGTTCATTGATATGTTCGATAATAGGTAGGACGTCATTTTTACTATTAAGTTTATCAAGCTTATTCAGAACGACAATAACTGGAATTTTTGCTTCTTTAATTGCTCGATAAGGAACATCGTCTTTTTCCCTCCAACCATCAGCTCCTATCATAAACACCACTAAATCAACGCCTTCCAAGCTATTAATTGCCGTTTTATTAATCACTTGATTGATTCGCTTACGTTGTGCTTTTTTGTCTACTGCATGCATGCCAGGAGTATCAACAAAAACAATTTGTCGATCTTTGTCATTGCGGATGCCAAGTAAACGATGACGAGTAGTTTGCGGACGGTGTGAGGTAATGCTTATTTTTTTGCCTACCAAACGATTCAGCAATGTTGATTTTCCGATGTTAGGTCTACCCAAAAGGGTAACAAAGCCAAAACGGTGTTCTGTTGACATAATATAGATGCTATTTCTGTTTTTTACTAACTAAATAATCAAGCGCTAATGAAGCCGCTGTTTGTTCTGCTTCTTTGCGGTTTGCTCCAGATGCAAAAAATTCCAGTTCAAACGAAGATACATAACACTTCACCTCAAACACTTGCTGATGTGCTTCTCCTTCTGTATTAATCACGTCATATTCGGGTAATTCATGGCCACGCTTTTGTAGAAATTCTTGTAATTGACTTTTATTATCCTTGTAGCCAATATTAGGTCTTAAGTTTTCAATTTTTTCTGTGAAAAATTTCTCAATGAATTTTATGCTTTTTGAATAAGCGGCTTCTCGCCTTGAATCAATATATATCGCGCCAATAATACCTTCTATCGCATCAGATAAAATAGAGTCGCGATTAAAACCACCGCTCTTTCTTTCACCTTCACCAAGAATAAGATAGCTACCTAAACCAATACTGCGTGCAACTTCCGCTAAGGACTCTTTGCAGACTAAAGATGCTCTCATTCTACTAAGTCGCCCTTCTCCTAGTTCTGGAAACTTATCGTACAAAAAACCAGAAACTACAAAGCTCAAAATACTGTCACCCAAAAACTCTAAACGTTCATAGTTATGTTTATTTTTACTACGATGCGTTAATGCTTGTTGCAATAAATCTTTATCTTCGAATTGATAATCAATAATCGCAGACAATGAATCTAATTTATTCATGAATAACAAATATTTACTTACTACTTCACAACTTCATGTTTGAAATCTAAATACATCCCAATGTTATAAAATAACGGTACTTCTTTTTTATAATCAAGAGTTACTGTAGTACCTGTTTTTTCTTTTTTGACATCGATTACTTCTTTCAAATTTGGTCCTTCATAAATACCATCAATATATAAACGTTTATCAATAGATTTTATTACTTCTTTTATCCTGACGTTTTCTCTAGATACATTTTCTAACGATGCATCCAATGCATTTTTAATTGCACTATCTGCAGAGTACACAGGCACTAATAAAGCACC
>CALKZN010000174.1 GCA_938002995.1 uncultured Arenicellaceae bacterium
TAGCTAACTCCAGTCCACCTGCTTTTTTACTCACTCACCCATTAACCACTGAGAGAATTAGTGAAACGGATTTACGCGCCAAAGCCTATCCTGCAAAAAGACAATCACTCGAAAGCATACAAAACTTCAATGATTTCAAGGCAATTATTGCGGTTGAATTTCACGAGAAACCTATCAAAACTGCCAATTACTTCCGTTTAAATCAAAGCGCTTTCAAAAGTCCAAGCGATCATTTTAAATACGGCCTTGCCTTAACTAAATTAGATCGTTTCGATGAAGCCGAAAAGCAACTTTCTATAGCCTTAGATGCTTCTCCAAAAAACTTAAATTATATAGTTTCAATGAGTGAATTAGATACTGCTCGAAAAAACTATTCTGCTGCTGCACAACGATTTGAAACCATCAGAGAGAATGACAGAGAAAGCTATCAAAAAATCGTCAACTATCATGCCTACGCATTAATTACAGCCAAAGCCAATGAGCTCGCTATCCCAGTACTTAAAGAGGCAATAACAAACAACCCTAAGGATCCTAATGCTCATTTTCTCATATCACGCGCCTATGGCGAATTAGGCCTATTATTCGAATCCTATAAGGCGCGTGCGCAGCACCATTATTTACGCGGCAACCTCGGCTTTGCTATCAAACAACTAGACAACGCATTAGCTGAGGCTCCGAACGACTTTGAAAAAAAGAAACTCAACTCTCTGAAGTCACAATACAAAGAAGAAAAACGTGAAACCGAAAGAGCCTTAAAAAACTTATAAATATTGATTAAAACTGACAAACATAAAAAAACGCCCAGCAAATCCAGGCGTTTAAGAAAAAATTTTAGCTCTATCGCGCTCAGCGCGACATCAATTTAAACTGGGTATTTAGCCCATTTCAAGCCCACATAGTCTTGCATCACTCGAACCACTTGGTTGCTATAGCCAGCTTCATTATCGTACCAAACATATAATACGACTCGCTTGCCATCAGCAATAATTGCCTCGCCATCAACCACGCCTGCTTGAGAAGAACCTACTAAGTCGGTAGAAACTACTTCAGTTGACCATGTATAGCCAATTTGGTCACGCAGTGGTGATTCATAAGAAATATCACGGAACATTTCTTGAAGTTGTTCTTTAGATGTTTCTTTATCAAGATTTAAATTCATCACCGCCATTGATACATTTGGCGTAGGAACTCGAATTGCGTTACCTGTCAACTTAGAACCTAGGTCTGGACCTAAGACCTTAGCAACCGCTTTAGCCGCACCTGTTGATGTTAAAACCATATTCAACGGGGCACTGCGTCCACGACGATCTTTACTATGAAAATTATCAATTAAGTTTTGATCATTCGTATAGGAATGAATTGTTTCGATGTGACCACTGACAATACCGAAATTATCGTCCATCACTTTCAGTACCGGCACAATTGCATTAGTCGTGCATGATGCCGCACAAATAATTTTATCCTCAGGATCAATTTTGTCACAGTTGACACCGTAGACGATATTCGGAATTTCACCTTTTGCAGGCGCAGTTAACAATACTTTTGAAACACCTCGTGATTTCAAATGTTGGCCTAGGGCTTGTTCATCCGTCCAAATACCCGTGTTATCGACAACCAATGCACCTTTGATTCCATATTGAGTGTAGTCAATACTGTCTGGTGAGTTAGCATAGATAAACTGGATGTAGGCGCCATTTACGATTAATGCCAAGTTTTCGCGATCTATTTGTATAGAACCCTTAAACTCACCATGTACAGAATCACGACGCAATAAGCTCGCGCGTTTTTCCAAATCTGCTTCGAAATCACCTTTTGCACGTACAACAACCCCGCGCAAACGCATCTTCAAGCCTGAACCAGTTCGGTCAATCAACAAACGCGTCAAGATTCGACCAATTCGTCCGAAGCCATACAAAACAATATCACGAGAATTTTGTTGCGCGATTTCGCCTACCATAATACTAGGAGCAAGTTCTTTGTTCAGAAACTCTTCCATTGAGATATTTTTATGGTTTTCAAGATAATCATGACACAAAGCACCTAAATCAACACGACATGGCGTGAGGTGCATTGTCGATATGATTTGCATCATCTCAAAACTTTGATTCATATCCAGAGAAGAACCTTTTAATAAACGGCCAAAGCGATGCGCTTTAATAATATCGGTCGTTGATGATGCCATCAATTTACGACCAAATACTTTCAAAACCACTTCTTTTTTACGATATAACTCACCCACTAGTGGGATCATTTTTTCTGCCAATGTTTGCAGATCATTCCATTCATTTAAATGCTGCTGACTTTCTTTACGAACCATGCTTTACCTCATATTACTTCGCGAAAATTCAACAATAACGCGATAGCATTAGATAGATTAATTTGCGCCGGATATTATCAAATTTCTGCGCTTACGTGGAAAAAAGCATAAAAAAACGCCAGCATTGCTAGCGTTTTTTACACAATATTCAATTATTAAGACTAAGCATGTTCAACTAACAGCACCATGCCATCAACATCGACTACTTTAACCTTTGCTCCTTGTGGCGCATCTTCACCTCTAATCTTCCACTTAGCATCATCAACCACGATATGGCCAACACCATTTTCAATAGCCTCATTCAATGCAAAAGTTCGGCCTACATATCGGTACTGACGCTTATTTAAGTGTGGTTGATCTGTTGGCGCTAACTTTTTGCCATAACTAAATTTAGCCCAGGTCAGCAAAGAAAGTATTGAAAAAGCGGCATACAATGCAACCTGATACTTCCAGTCAAGATCAGGCGCTACTAGAGCAACAATAGTTGACAATACAGCAGCACCAGCCAACCAAAGCATAAACTCAGCGCCAATCATTAATTCAAAAATTAATAATAACGCGGCAATACCTGCCCAATGCCAAAAAGTTAATGCTTCAAACATATGCTCTCCTCTTAAAATTATTCTTTAAATCGCCTTTAAATCACTTGCCCTGAAATGCCTCTTTGGCTAATTCAGCAATGCCACCAATAGAACCCATGACGTTGGTTGCTTCCATTGGCATAAAGATCACTTTTTGATTTTCAGCAGAACCTATTGCTTGTAACGCCTCTACATATTTTTGTGCAACAAAATAATTAATCGCTTGTATGTCTCCTTGCGCGATAGCTTGAGACACCACATGTGTTGCCTTCGCTTCCGCTTCCGCTTCACGTTCACGTGCTTCTGCATCACGATAAGCAGCCTCTTTACGACCTTCAGCTTCTAAAATCACTGCCTGCCTTTCGCCTTCTGCTTTTAAAATTTCTGCCTGCCTAAAGCCTTCAGCTTCAAGAATATTAGCCCGTTTTTCTCGTTCGGCCTTCATTTGTCTTGCCATTGAATCCACCAAATCTTGTGGTGGGGCAATATCTTTAATCTCAATACGTGTGACCTTTATTCCCCAAGGAGTAGTTGCTTCGTCGACAACACGTAATAATTCAGAGTTGATTTGATCACGCTTTGATAATGACTCGTCCAAATCCAATGAGCCTAATACTGTTCGAATATTAGTCATGGTCAGATTTAAAATCGCTCGATCAAGTTGATTTACTTCATAAGAGGCTTTAGCCGCATCCATAACCTGAAAGAACACCACACCATCAACACGAACAACCGCATTATCTTTGGTAATTACATCTTGAGATGGCACATCGACAACTTGTTCCATCATATTTATCTTAGTACCAATGTTATACATAAAAGGAATTCTAAAATGTAAGCCCGGCTCTAATGTACCTGTATATCTACCAAATCTTTGAATAGTATACTCATAACCCTGCCTCACTTTAATGACACCTTTAAATACAAAAAAGAGGGCTAACACTAACAATATTACTGGCAATGTAACGACTTCCATTATTTCACTCCTATTGACTATCAATTATTAATCATATGAGGGTATTCCTTCATATGTAAACTTAATCTTCTAACTTACTTAAATCTCTTACAGCACCTTTATCTGCGCTAGTTGCAAAATATGCATATGCTTTGAGTGCAGCAGTGACTTTTCTGGGCCTATAGCTTACAGGTTTCCAACCTTTTTCATCCTGTTTCTTGCGCCTAATCAGCATTTCTTCTTCTTCAACTAACAAATTAATTTGACGGTTTGGAATATCAATTTTAATTTTATCGCCATTTTCAACCAAACCAATCGCTCCACCTGCTGCGGCTTCTGGCGAAACATGGCCAATGGAAAGCCCAGATGTGCCTCCAGAAAAACGACCATCGGTTAACAACGCACAAGCCTTGCCTAAGCCTTTGCTTTTTATATAAGACGTTGGGTACAACATTTCCTGCATCCCTGGACCGCCTTTTGGCCCTTCATAACGAACAACAACAATATCACCGGCCATGACTTTATTCGCTAAAATATTTTCAACCGCTTCATCTTGTGACTCAACAACATGCGCAGTGCCTTCAAAAACTAAAATCTCCTCATCAACACCAGCAGTTTTTACCACACAACCATCAAGAGCAATATTTCCATACAAAACGGCTAAACCGCCTTCTTGGCTATAGGCATTTTCTAAAGAACGAATACAACCTTTCTCTCGATCATCATCCAAGGTATCCCATCGAGTTGACTGACTGAATGCTGTTTGCGTTGGAATGCCTGCCGGGCCTGCCTTAAAGAACGAGCTTACTTCTTCAGAACTATTTCTTGTGATGTCCCATTTTTCAATCGCTTCTAGCATTGTCTTGCTATGTACAGTTGGAACATCCTTATGCAATAAATCTGCTTTTTCAAGCTCACCTAAGAGAGACATTATCCCCCCTGCGCGATGAACATCTTCAACATGATAGTCTGTACCATTTGGCGCAACCTTACATAATTGCGGGATACGATGACTCAAAGCGTCAATATCTTTCATCGTAAAATCAACTTCAGCTTCTTGCGCTGCTGCAAGCAAGTGCAAAATAGTATTGGTTGAGCCACCCATCGCAATATCAAGGCTCATTGCATTTTCAAAAGCCTCAAACGATGCGATGCTTCTAGGTAATAAATAATCTTCATCATTTTCATAATAACGACGTGTGATATCAACAATTTTCTCACCTGCCTCTTCAAACAATCGTCGACGATCAGAATGCGTTGCTAATGTTGTGCCATTGCCTGGCAAACTCAAGCCTAAAGCTTCAGTCAAACAATTCATTGAGTTTGCTGTAAACATTCCCGAGCAAGAACCACATGTAGGACAAGCACTTCGTTCATATTCAGCGACCTTCTCATCACTGGCATTTTCATCAACAGCAATCACCATTGCATCAACTAAATCCAGCTTTCTGTCAGCCAGTTTTGTTTTCCCAGCCTCCATTGGACCGCCAGAAACAAAAATAGCAGGAATATTCAGACGCATTGCTGCCATCAACATACCAGGGGTAATTTTATCGCAGTTTGAGATACATACCATCGCGTCGGCACAATGTGCATTAACCATATATTCAACGGAATCAGCAATGATATCGCGCGACGGTAAGCTATATAACATGCCGTCATGCCCCATAGCGATACCATCATCGACAGCTATAGTGTTGAATTCTTTCGCTACGCCGCCGGCTTTTTCAATTTCACGAGCAACCAACTGCCCCATATCTTTCAAATGCACATGGCCTGGCACAAACTGAGTGAATGAGTTCACTACTGCAATGATAGGTTTTTTGAAATCTTCATCTTTCATCCCTGTGGCACGCCATAATGCGCGTGCACCCGCCATATTACGGCCTGCGGTTGTAGTTTTTGAACGATAAATAGGCATAATTTACTCTCTTAGATCTCTGGGGATAATTCTATGTTTTTTTATTCTAGCAACGAATATCTTAGCATTTTGCACCACCTAACGTCATTGCATGAACAGAAATAAGTTTATTGCTTTTGTTATATTGACTGCAGTCAATATTTTTTCAAAAAAACGATTAATAACATCAAAAAGTAACCGTTTATTTGATAGAATAGACCTCTAAATATCAGTATTTTGATATTTACCTATTTTTTGGATATAAATAGGCTGGGAAATTAGTAAATTTGGGGGATGTTATTACTTATCATGGTTATTCTAGAGCAACGCGGAAATAGATTTATTCGACTCGTTTTACCAAACGGCGAATTGCTTGCGCTCGAGTATATGGGTGATAGTCGTGACGGCACGTCAAAAATTGCAATTGATTCGACAACTGAAATTTCTATCGTCAAAAAGAAATTAGGCTTTTCTGTCGCCGACCAAATCGATTCGGCTAAAAACTTTTAAACGTCTCTTCAAAACAATCTCTAAGTGCTTTCCTGCACTAGCACCCAAGGATTTAAAACAACAGCCCATAAAATCGCATCATCCTTCAGCCATCGCTTGGCTTGTTGATCACTTGGATGAATAATAATTTCGTGATCAATTAATTGCTTCAACCGTTCTACGTCATTCACTACTAAGCTTGTTGCAACATCAAGCATATCTTCACTACTTTTCAACAACAACAACTTCCCACTAGCAAAAAACCGTTGTAACTCTAGCCATGGAATTTTAGCAGTTTCTAAATGTAAATTAGTGACAATATCTTCTTTACAAATTTCTTCGTTCGAAAATTTATTTTGAAAGTTATTTGACATATTCGTTACTAGATTGTGTCACATGCTTTAGTGAACTAAAATGATCACTTCTAATACAAACGCCGCACTAAAGATAAATGTGAAAATTTTAATATATCTTACCTTTAATTGCATTACATGCAAAACTGAATTCTAAGTAAAATAAATTACACTCTCGCTAATTTATAAAGTTTACTGGCGATAAATCCAAATACAAGATCAGCCATTAATACATACACAGGCATCATGATACCAATATTGAGCCCAGCTAAACCTGGGCCTTTACCGTCATTGCTTGCCATTGGAAAGAAAATAAAAAGAGTTACACAAGCCGCAGCTGCTGACACAATTAGAGCTCTTGCTATCCAATTTCTGGGCATAAACGGTATTAAAAAAAACAAACCCCAAAGCCCACCCCAAAATACTTGCTTGTATAGAAACGCATTCGTAGCAAAGTTAGGCAAACTTAACCCAAATAATGCAGGTATACCAATACTTGCCGCAATGATCAAAAATACTACATTTGACAGGCCACCAAAAGCTCCGGCAGCAAAGGCGATTAAAAATTTCTGTAACATAAGATTTTCTTGAGGTTAGTTTGTAAATAAATTTAAAAAATTAATCACTGCTTTAACAATTCATCTTTTAAGTTTTTGATAAAATCTTGGAAAGGTTTTGACGATTGCATACCTCTACACATGACTAAGCTTCCTTGTAATAACATCATAATACGTTGGGCTCTCGTTTGGGCCAAGGTTTTACTAAAACCCGTTTGTTGCAAAAAATATTCAATTTCACCAATCAATAAACCAAGTATCAGTTTGACTTCAGACGCCAAACGATTATCCTGAATGATATTTGAAGCTAGTACATTTAAAAAACAACCTTGCTCGCCATTCAAATAGAATGAATTTAACCGTTCTGTCATGCGACTAATACGAATTTCAGCACTTGCATCTTCTCGTAAAGCAGCCAAAACATAATTCATCATTTGATCCTTAGCAGCAATAAGAACTTCCATCGCCATCTGACTTTTTCCTTCTGGAAATCGATGGTAAAGGCTCGCTCTTTTTAAATTAGTAGCTGCCGCAAGATCAGCCAATGAGGCTCCTGAAAAGCCTTTATGGCGGAAAACGACGCTGAGCTTTTGCATTAGCTCACTGTCACTTATCATTGCATGTCTACCCATTTTAAACCTAACGTTAGTGATTAATCAGGGTTTTTAGAAATAGCACTAATAGATGTATCTACCACGCCCCATTCACACTTGGTATCACACCAGATCTGTACATTTGGCTTAACCCAAGAACTATCATTCAAAGTACCCGATTTAATTGCCGATAAATTATCAAAAGCAATTAATTGAGTTGAAATAGGTGAACCGCAATTATTACAAAAATTACGAGTTACTGGCATCCCTGAATCACCATCAACAATATACTGTGCAAGCGAAGCGCCATCGATTTGAACACTATCTGTAGGAACTAATACGTTTACCGAAAAAGCACCGCCACTTTGTTTTTGACAGTCTACGCAATGACAAACGGCGATCATGCTAGGCTCTTGTTCTGATTTATATGTTACTTGCCCACAAAGACAAGCACCTGCTATTTTAGTATTAACCATTTTTACCTCATTATTATTCATCATTCGTAGAACTATATTTTCTCATCCGGTTGACATTCAAACTCAATATATCATCTCGACTATAATGGCCTGCCGGGTCTAGCTTAAGACGTGCGTCTATAACGGTTTTAATATCAGCTTCTGCATATAAAATACATTCTTTATCTATTTCAGGGCCTGCAATAATCTCTCCCTGAGGAGCGACGATCATTGAACCACCATTATTAATAATTTTCCGGCCTTCAACTACTTGTTTTTTTAATGGAAAACTATCAGGTATATCGCCAGAACGTAATATGCCAGATACTGACACAACGTAGATACGCCCTTCCATAGCAATGAATTGAGAAATATTTTGTGTGACATCAAGATCTCCAGGCCATGTCGCTATATGAATCTGTTCACCTTGTGCATAAAGTGCATGGCGTGCCAGGGGCAACCAATTTTCATAACAATTTAATCCTCCTAAGCGAAAATCATGCCAATCATGAGTACGCAAACCCGCTCCATCGCCGTCGCTCCATATGAGACGTTCATGAAAGGTCGGTTTTATTTTTCGATGAATCCCAACAATACCCTTATCAGGATGAATAGCCGCAAGTGACGCATAAACCGAACCTCTTGATTCACTTCGTTCAACAAACCCAATATAAACAAACACTCCACGGCGCCTGGCTTCCTGATGAATTGCAGCCAACTCTGGACCATCAGCATTAATAGAGCTCTGTATATACAGGGTATGACCTATCTGTAATAATTCATCGCTAGTACCAATAGATGGAGTGCGAAGCCAGATAGGATAACCCGAAATAAATACCTCAGGAAAAACAATGAGTTGTGCGCCTTGATCAGCAGCTTCACCCAGTAAATCCAGAGCCTTGTCAGTAGTTGCTTGCGCATCAAGAAAAACTGGAGCGGCTTGAACGGCAGCAATTTTCATGATGTTTCCCCATCTTTAATGGCAAGTCGTTGGCTGGTGGTTAATTTCTGTGCTGTTTGATTAAACAATAATGGTGCATTAACAGCGTTAGCAGTCTCAGTAAATTGTGATTCCTTATATAAATTTATGGCATTGCGAACGGCTGGTCGTTGCTTAATCTGATGACGCCAGCGCATCACATTCGGAAATGTAGTTAAATCAATACCCAAATTTTTAGCAATAAAAGCCCAAGGGAAAACCATCATATCAGCGATTGAATACTCAGATAAAATGAATTCTCTTTGATATAAGCGCGCATCTAGGACACTAAGACAACGTTCGTATTCACCACGATAACGCTTTAAACTATAGTCACTTTTTTCAGAAGCATAATTGATGAAATGGCTTAATTGACCTGCCATAGGGCCAAGATTAGATGCTTGCCAAAACAACCATTCGTTACGTTCCTTCGGCAAACATTCTGAACCACCTTGAAACTGTTGAGTCTTCTGAGCAAGGTACAGCAAAATAGCACCGCTCTCAAAAACAGTTACTGGTTTTTGGCTAATACTATGATCCACAATAG
>CALKZN010000175.1 GCA_938002995.1 uncultured Arenicellaceae bacterium
AGTCCAAAACAAGGAGATATTTGGTAAAATTAGGCCTTACTGTAAACGGAGTTAGTAATGCCTAAATATAAGTCTTACGACTACAATCAATCGTCGATGATAGTGATTAACTATCAAGAACAATTGCAATCAGGAACGTTCGAGCATGCCTTGCATCATTTGATCGATAACAAGATTGATTTGAGTATTTTTTCAGGAGCTTCCCCTAAATAAGTAGACACTTAATAAGGGAATTCAAAAGTTCCATCTCAGCGTTCGCACTTTTCCGCTGAGCGCAGCGTTAACTAGTTTCAGGGTTTAGTTCCGAAAATGGCTAGTTTCAATCACGAAGATGGTTAAACTAGTCTCATGGCATTGATTGAATCTACATTACTGATTAACACTTATTCGCAGGCGAGGCTGTCGCGCGATGCACGTTTTGATGGGGTGTTTTTTACGGCTGTGAAGACAACACGCATTTATTGCCGTTCGATTTGCCCAGCGAATCCGCCGTTGGAAAAAAATGTGGAATATCATGATTCCGCTATTTCTGCCGCCAATGCCGGATTTAGACCGTGCTTACGTTGCCGGCCCGATAGTGCGCCGCAATCGAACCCTTGGCTTGGAACGCAAACAACATTGCAACGAGCACTGAGTTTGATTGATGCAGGGGCTTTGCAAACGGCAAATTTGGAAGATTTAGCAGAACGTCTAGGCATCACCTCACGATATTTGCGGCGTTTATTTGAACAGCAATTGGGAGCCTCACCCAAGCAATATGCGATTTATCGTCAGTGCTTATTTGCCAAGCAGTTATTGCATGAGACTGACATGTCGATCACTGACATTGCTTTTGCAACCGGCGGTTTTTCCAGTGTCAGGCAGTTTAATACTGCGATTAAGAGTCGTTTGAAGCTCACACCGACACAAATACGAAAAACCCACCAAGAAAAACATAGGGCAAGTAATATCATTACGCTGACTATGTTCTATAGACCGCCATATGCATGGTTTGAGATGCTGGCGTTTCTTTCCCGTCGTGTGATTCCAGGCTTGGAATGGGTAGATGAACAATCCTATGGAAGGGTGTTTGAATATGAAAATGCTAAGGGTTATTTCACAATCGGTTTAGGCGAAAAACCGAACAGTATGCAAGTGTCTATTTTGATTGATGATAGCTCTAAGCTCTTTCGGGTTGCTCAAGTGATTCGAGCATTATTTGATTTAGATGCCTCTATTCAAGTGATTGATGAACAATTGCAAGCTGAGTTCGGAGACACTTTAGATTATCTTCCTGGTTTACGCTTACCGGGTGTGTGGAGTCCATTTGAAGCAGGAATCAGGGCGATTTTAGGTCAGCAAGTATCGGTTCAGCAAGCGCATAAACTGGTAACTTTGTTGGTGGAAACATTAGGTGAGCCGATTGATTTTGCAGCTAGCAATTCAAGAATTATGTCGACATATCTGTTTCCTAAACCAGATAAAGTGGCAAAAAATGAATTGGATTTTTTCCGAATGCCACAAGCTCGTAAAGATACACTTAGGCGTTTTGCTCAGTATTTTATGGATAACCCAAACATGGAGAATAACTCAGCAAATATCGATAAATGGCTCGCACTTAAAGGTATTGGCCCTTGGACTGTAAACTATGCGAAACTGCGTGCAGCAAAAGATCCGGATGTATGGCTTAGTGGAGATGCAGGTGTTAAAAATGCGTTGAAAAAAATTAAACAAGAACACCCTGATAGAAACATTGATATTAATGCTGCTAGCCCATGGCGAAGTTATCTAGTTTTTCATTTATGGAATCAATTGTAGAATCAACTATGAACTATTCATCTTATTTTCAAACACCTATTGGTATTTTAGAAGTACTTGCATCTAAAGAGGCTATCCATTCAATTTTATTTGTTGATCGAATGGGAGAATCAGAACCTAATGAGATCACCCGAAAAGCGCAACAACAGCTTGAAGAGTATTTTCAAGGAGAACGACATGAGTTTGATCTCCCCTTAGACGCGAGAGGCACGAAGTTCCAGCAATCTGTTTGGCATAGCCTTACAAAAATTGAATACGGTACGACTTGTTCTTATCGAGATATTGCTAACGCAATTGCTAACCCAAAAGGTGTCCGAGCGGTGGGTAGTGCTAATGGAAAGAACCCAATGACTATTGTTGTGCCTTGTCATCGAGTGATTGGTGCTGATGGATCATTAACGGGTTACGCATTCGGCGTGGATAAAAAATCTTGGTTACTAAAACATGAAAGAGCAAACCGTACTAATTGAACGTTTTTTTATTCCGCCTGTGAGCTAAAATGATGTCATGAGTGATTATGAAAAGAACGATGTATTGCAAAATCTGACTTTAGGTCAAAAAACTGATTATCGTTCGTCCTATAGCCCTGGACTATTACAATCTGTCCCTCGAGATTTAAATCGTCAAGAATTAGGCATTGTTGAACATCAACCATTTGTTGGTTGTGATGTCTGGCATGCCTATGAAATATCTTGGTTGAATACCAAAGGCAAGCCTGTTGTAGCCTTGGCACGTTGTTCGGTTCCTTTTGATACGCCAAATATTATTGAATCAAAATCCTTCAAGCTATATTTGAATAGTTTGAATCAAAGCCGCTTTCATTCACAACAAGAGGTTCTGCAATTATTGATAAAGGACCTGTCAGCAACAGCGGCAGGGGCTGTCTCTGTTGAGTTGTTTGCCCCTGATGACATAAACGCTTTCCCTGTTTCAAAATTGCCTGGGGCTTGCATTGATCATCTTGATGTTGAAATTGATGAGTTTGATTTAAATCCATCACTTTTGGCGCTGGAAACAGACAGTGAAAAGGTTGAAGAAACTTTACACAGCCATTTGCTCAAATCAAACTGCTTGATTACCAATCAACCTGATTGGGCAAGTGTTGTGGTTTCTTATTGTGGACAAAAAATTGACCATGCTGCATTGCTACGTTATTTGATTTCATTTCGTATGCATAATGAGTTTCACGAGCAATGCATAGAGAGGATATTTATGGATATCCAAGCAGCGTGCATGCCTGAATTTTTGACAGTGCAGGCCTTATATACGCGTCGCGGTGGTTTAGATATCAATCCGTTTCGCAGTTCAGAAAAATATGGCTCTGTGCCTTTCAGGCGAATTAATCGCCAATAGTAAAACCAATAACAAAAAAAGAGAGCCGATTGCGGTTTGCGTAACTCCTGCAATACAACCAGCAAGGCAAATAACTACACAATTTGTGGGGATGAATACCGTATTTTGGGTGCATAAAGGTAGTGCTTATATGCTGATTAGCAAAAAGCCTCAACAAAAGTTAGACAATATGGCAGAGAGCTTATTAGCACAGCAATGCACGTAAAATAGTTATACTTAATAGCTCATTTAAATCATTTAATGTGCAAAAGGTGCGAGCTAATGTAGGTCTTGGTTTATGTTTTACACTACTTTTGAGTTATCTAAAATAGGGCATAAATGAATGAGTTGAGGTTTTACTTTGTTGTGGTTTCGAATGATGTCTTGAATATCAATGTTAGGCATTCCAATGAAAAATCCCTGTAAGTAGTCGATCCCCAGTTGAGAGGCGGTATTGTAAGCTTGCTCATTTATGCAATATTCAGCAACTGTCGTTAAGTTTTTGCTCTTTGCTAAATCAATAATATTTTTAGCAATCATTAGTGCAGTTTCATCATCTTCAATATGAGGCACAATACTGCCATCAATTTTGACAAAATCTAATGGCAAATTGGCTAGGCGATCAAAATTAGAATAATGCTTACCAAGATCATCCATGCCAACAAGACAGCCACGCTTTTTCAGCTGTAAAATTAAGCTCGCAGCTTCGTTGTAGTCTTGAATGTTTTCGTGTTCTAAAAGTTCAAATTCAATCTGTTTGGATTGACTGCTTTTATCTAGGCGATAGCAAATGTACTCCATTGTCGCCTGGTCAAACAAGTCGCTGACAGCTAAGTTGATCGAAATACAATATTCCTTACCTTTGATTGCCTCTAAGCTTTGGTCTAGCATTAAGCGGGTTAATTTACGGCTTAATCTTGAGCCATATGCGATAGGCATAAATTCTGCTGGGGTTTGGATTACATTTCCTGCGCTGTCTACAACCCGAGCTAGACATTCAAATTTAGCTATTTGCGCCGTTTTTGCATCGACAATTGGTTGGAAAAAAGCCTTTAAGCGATCCTCAGCGATAGCTTGGTGGAAAATATCAGTTTGTTTAATATTGTCTAAATAGGTTTGTGGTAAATCGTTAACATTTTCGAAAAATACAATGGATTTATTTTCTGCCTGTGCTTTATCTAGAGCCATATTCGCTAGCACAAATAATGATTGTTCATTGGCAGCTGCTCCTATACGAATACGCAAATGGATATCATTATTCGCTAATACGCCATATCCTGATTTTACTAACTCCTTGAACAGATTTTTTAGAGTTTTTTCGTCAGCAATAGACAAATCTAAAGTAGTTAATATGGCGAATTTACGTCGGCTTATACTGTAGAGATGAGTTTTGGGTTCTCCATTAATAAATAAACGAATCCGGCCTATTAATTGTTTGGTGATATGAGATGTTTTTGCTGGGCCAATCGCATTAATAATGTCGTTATAATTTTCAATTTCTATTAAGGCAAGTTTGAGGTTAGCTTGTTTTTTAATGTCTTCTTGAAGTTTATTGAAATTATCTAACCCTGTTTCAGCATCGGTGAATAGAATGATTTTTTCTGCATCACGTTCTTTCTTAACTGAACGCAAGAATAACCATATTAAAGGGAAGGCGATTACACTTAAAAATAAACCTAGAAGGAGTGATGAATAAAATGCTTGTTTTAATGATTCATTGACTTTTGCTATTGAGATGTCAGCAGCAACGACATAAGTAACCTCGTTTCCTTTGAAAACAGGTTGGAAAAAAGTACGAAAGCTTCCCCATTGGTCAGTGTATTCTGCATAAGCAGAGTCTCCATTTTTGAAGACTTCATACAAAGTGTCGCTAGCCTCTTCATAGGCACTCAAAAAAACGTATTTGTAAGTTTCTGTCCCGATAGCTTCTTCTTCAGACTGGCTTGAAGACGAGAAGAAAATCTTTTCTCCACGCATAAACATACTGTAGACGTAATCTAATTTATGTTTTTTTGCGATCTGAGTTAGTCTCTTAGACAATTCATAATCTTGTTTGACGTCAATAGGCGTATTACCACTGATGTCAATTTTTGATTTTTCAATGATATCTCTTCGCGCATCAGAAACAGCCAAGCGAAGTTCAAGGTCAATCGCTTCGAGTTGATAATCGCGAAGATGGTCTTGTTGAAAATATAAAAAAGCGGCCAAGCCAATAAAATAAATACTGATGGCAAAAATAAATGTCCGTATTGTTGTCGCTTTAAAAGGCATGATTTTACTATTCCCAAAAATTTAAATGCATAATGAATATTAATCCCCACCAACAATTCACCTGCATGATCTTATTAGTCTAGCTTTAAAATACGATTTTGTCGATTTTTGCCACCAGACTTGCAAAATTAGCATATGCTAATATAATACCCATCCCGCTTGAGGAGCGTTGCAACGTAGTTGGCTTTTTAAAGAAGTA
>CALKZN010000176.1 GCA_938002995.1 uncultured Arenicellaceae bacterium
TATTTTTCCCAGTCAAAACGCGCTTCTTGAGTGAATGGATCAACTACAAATTTGGTCAAGTTCACTGAACCTAGCAAGCAGCTGCCATATGGTGGCAATGGTTGCTCACCACAAGGGTTGGTAGCGCGGATGTTTTCCACAAACCAGTTGTTATTCTTTTCATTCACTTCGTCGATCAAGATAAAACCTGGCTCTGCAAAGTCATAGGTGGAACTCATGATTGCGTTCCACAAGTGTTCCGCGCGGATAGTGCTATACACTTTGCAGGCGGTTAAGCCTTCACTGTTTTGTACATATTCGCCTTGTACAGGGAAACGACGCCATACAATTTGCGCTGGATCATTCAAGTCTAGCTCGCCGCTATCAGCTTCTTTTTGTGTGATCGGGAACGATAGTGGCCAATCTGCATTGTTTCTGACCGCTTCAATGAATTCTGAGGTAATCAATAACGACAAGTTAAATTGACGCAAGCGACCATCTTCACGCTTGGCTTTGATGAAATCCATCACATCAGGGTGACTGACATCAAAGGTTGCCATCTGCGCGCCACGACGGCCTCCAGCAGATGAGACGGTGAAACACATTTTGTCGTAGATATCCATGAACGACAATGGCCCTGAAGTATAGGCACCAGCGCCAGACACATAGGCATTCTTCGGACGCAAGGTAGAGAACTCATAGCCAATGCCACAACCTGCTTTTAAGGTCATGCCAGCTTCATGGTTCTTATTGAGTATGTCATCCATTGAATCTGAAATGGTGCCAGAAACGGTACAATTAATTGTTGACGTTGCAGGTTTGTAGGCTTGTGCACCTGCATTAGAAATGATGCGGCCTGCAGGCAAAGCACCATTGGCAAGCGCCCAGACAAAACGCTCATGCCATTTGCTTCGTAGAGCTTCGGTTTCTTCAACTTCCGACAAGGCTTTAGCCACTCGGCTATAAGTGTCGGCAATATTTTGATCAACAGGGTTGCTTGATTTGTCTTTCAAGCGATATTTAGTGTCCCAAATATCAGCAGATGTCTCTTGCAATGGCATGTCACGCAATTGCTCATGACCTCCGGCTTGTGCTGCTTTGGTTGTGATTTCATTCATTGGTGTCACAACATCCTCATGCTGGCCTTCTAATTTTTTTTCTGTGGCTACATTAGCCATAAGTAAACTCCCGTGTAAACACGTGCTCTATTAGATTCACTTCCACGTTTGATCATCACTTTCCAACTGTGCGCATTAATGCGTTATATATAGTCTAAGCAAGCAACAATTAAACATTTTTCTTGTGTTGCTGCATTTCAGTTGAATGCTTGGCAACGGTTGTAAGACAGTTCATATAGTTTTGTTAATTGCACTAAAAAACAAAATTACGTCATGCCTAAATTCAGCATCCACCGATACTGTTAACCTGTTTTTTCAGCTTTATTGATCACTCATTTTTTAAAAGCCTACAAACACGTTATTGACCCATTTTGATGGTTAACGCCTTACTGATTTCAGTAGCTTATTCATCAAGTTATGAGTCTAAATTCGCTTTGTTTTCGAAAAAACAGTCCCAAATGGCGAAACAAACATTTCTTCTTATATTGTAAAAAACCACTACATATAGGGTTTTCTTGTCTGGTGCGAACAAGATAATGGGTATCGAATGGAAAGACAAGTCTTTTCTACAGAAAAAAACATTACTAAATTGCAACAGAATTATTTCCTTGGCTTGAACGGTATAAGAACATATTTTTAGCCTTATTTGTGGGAGAAAAATCACAAACAAAAGCACAAAGTAAGCTATATTCTGTATTGGGATGGATATTAAATATGCTTATTAATATTGAGCAATGACGAACACTTACCAACAGTCTTTTAATAGACATAACAACAATTTTTTGAGTGAATTTCTAAACACCATGGTCGATAACAAAAGGATTAAGTCAGTCAACATACTGTTGTTGCTAATCATCAGCATGATGATATCAAGTAAAGTGTTGGCACAAGACAATCAACGACTGGCCGCATATGAAGGCAACCCTGAAGCACAATTCAAACTAGCTCTCACCTACTCTCAAGGCCAAACCAACTACCGTCTTGCAGCTTACTGGTACACTCAAGCTGCACGTCAGGGTATGGCCAATGCCCAATACAATCTAGGTCATTTTTACCTGCAAGGCCTTGGCGTCAAACAAGAGACTGCCAAAACAATTCAATGGTGGAAACAAGCTGCTCACCAAAACTACCCGCCGGCACAACATAATATCGGCACTGCCTATTTTGAAGGCATTGGCGTAGAAAAAAATGCTCAACTTGCTAAACAATGGTTTGAACGTTGCGCTGGACTTGGTAGCCAAGCTTGCATGAAATCTTTAGCTATCGTTGAAGAAAATATAGAAAGTCCGACGGCAGTTACTGACGCTGATCCTATCGAAGTAGTCGAACAAAATACCGAAAGTAGCTCAGCAACAACTAAAGATGTTGCAAGCACTAGTGCAGCGACGCCACCTAATGATGGCGACACTGTAAACATCGCTGAAAAAGTATCCATTTCTGCACATATTCAAGCCAGCGCTAACAGCACGATTATTGCGCAATTAACAAGTCTCGATGATTTCACCATAATTAATAGTGACGGCAATGACGCCAACAAAGACAGCAAAGGTTGGCAACAAATTCAGTTGAACAAACCTGTCGCTATTTGGTGCTACAAAAAATTTGTGTCTATTTCTGAAAATACAGGGCAATTGATTGCTGATAAAGTCCGAGCGCGAACTGAACCATCGACCAAAACAGGCAAAGTAGTCACTGAATTAGCCAAAGGTACCAAACTGCGCGTGTTACAAGAAAAAGAACAATGGGTTCAATTGGCTCTAACTAATCATATTGCTTGGACGCCTGCAATCGAACAAGAGTTAGATAAAAAGTCAAAAGAAAAACCCATTATTGCAAAGCTTGAAGATAATTCACCTAGCGAAACAAAGACAGTGAAGACAGCCACGGAAACTAAAACAACCATAGCGGCAGATCCTTCTATTAACACTAAGGCAACAATTAAAGCTCCAACAAAACTAAGGCCTCAATATACATTTCCTAACCAACGTAGTGATGATGAGTGGTTATTCAAATCCGACCCAGAACAATTTACCTTATTAATGGCTAACTTTGACAACAGTGAAAAGTTAGCTCAATTTGTTGCTCAAATGGGTTTTGTCAATAACGAAAAAGCACACCTTTTATTAGCCAAGCGTGACAATATTGAATGGAAGTATGTCTTATATGACAATTTCAAAAATAAACAAGCGGCATTACAAGCAGCTAAAAGCAACGGTTTTAGCGATGCCTATGCTGAGCGCATTGGTGACATCCAAGAACAACGTTGCAGCGCATGGAAGACAACTATCCCATCGCCAAAAAAATTAGCCCTTCACTGCTTAAAGAAAACAACGTTTAACTCTTAATATCAAAACCGAATTAAACGCTGTGAGGTTATTCCTAAAGGTTAGAAGTTATTAGCCACCTAATAGCTTCTCTAATAACTTACGCTTCAACTCATCCTTCTCTTCTTTCTTACGCTGCTTTTCTGTTTTTGGAGGCTCTGCCTGTTGTGCAGGTTGCTGATTTGAGTTTAAGTCTTCATTGCTTGCAGGTTGGCTATCAGCAGGAGGAGCGGCAGGCTCTTCTTTGTTTCCATATTTCTTCTTCAAGGCCGACTTAAGCAAATCTTTGGTGCTGGCTTTGCTGCCACCTTCTATACCTAGCTTGCGCTTCAAATAAGCATCTTTTTCTTGATCAACCTTGTCACCCAATAATGATTTTGCCAATGCTTTCATGTCGACACTATATTTCAAGCTTGCCATTGGGCCAGTGAAACGAACAGGAATGGTCACGCCCTTAAGCTTGTCGACGCTTTCGCCACCTTGGCCTTTAATGCTGTTAACGACTGAAATTTTGGTTGTGTAATCAACTGTTTCTTGGTCTAGGTTGACCAAACCTGCGCCTCCAACTCTGAATAATGGCGCTTTCATATCAAAATCATCATTAGCTAGGATATTGTCTTTCAAATTGAACGTGCCGCTGAGTGATGAAAATTTCGTTTCATCCGACTCGCTGCCACTCTCTTCATAGTCATTACCTTTATACTGACTGTATGCTTTATTAAGCTTGAGTAGCATTTTTTGTATGTCCACACCCGTGTAAGCGCCATCTGTAACTAGCATTTTGATCACACCTTTACTAGATTGCTTATTAGCATTCTGCTCGACTACTACGTCAATATTCAAGTTTCCCGTGCCTCTGAGTTGTTCAGAAATATTTGAATCTTTGAGTAAACCACCCAGTTGAACCGATTCAATGTTTGTTTTAGCAAACTTTAATCGACCGCCCTCATTCAAACGTTCATACCGAATTGAACCATCAAAGGAACCATCATAAAGTTTTGCTGATGGCGTGATCACCGTGCTATCAGCATTGGAGGCAACCTTGATGGCAATTTTGTTTATCTTCAAACCACTGGCGACCAAATCATCAATCACAAATTTTCCGTTTGCTTTGAATTGTTCAAATAAAGGCATGAGTGCGAATAAGGCATTAATGCCTCGCGCATCAGCTTCACCGGCATCAGCGGTTTGCGTTTCTTCTGATTCAGGTAAATATTGATCAACATTAAACTTGTCCAAGGCCAGATCAAGTTTGATATTTGGATTGGCATAGTCATTGACCGCTACAAAGCCTGTTAGGCTACTTTCATCAATCAATACTTGTAAGTTATCTAGTCGAGCCGCATTTAAGCTACCTGTTATATCTGTTGAAACGCCGACATTAGTGAGTGCCTTTTTTTCAGATGGTTCAAAGTCAATACCAAAGCTTTTGATCAAACGTCTTGCATTGAATGGTTGTACGTCCACGCGAGCTTGGAATTTTGGATCATCAATGATGCTTTGCGCAGTTAGCTGACTCACTGCTACAGAGACACCATCAAGCTCAGACAATAAAGTTGAGATGCTTGCTATTTGTTTGTTCAAGTCTGCTCGTATATCTTGGCCTGATACAACAACTCCTCGACCTTGAAATTCACCTTGAGCGGATAATGATGTTAGTTGCAGCGTTTGAAAACTTTGATCAAAAACAAGGTCAGGAATAGAAGAGTCCATTTTTAAGGATCCGATTTCTTCATTTTCCATCGCCACATTGCCTACTATTTTTTTGACGACTATCAAAGCATTGTGTGCAAAATCAACTGCCCCTATTCGTAGGTTCGCATTGAGATCACCGCGTTCGATCTTCAATTCCAGTTCTTGCACTTTTGCAGCAAATAATTCAACGTCAATCTGTGCTTTTCCGTTTAAGTCAAACTGCAATACATCAGGAGTACTACTATCTAGCAACTCTCCAGATGCCACTAGATCTGCCAAATCATTGCTCAATAAGTTACCGGTATTGACGTTGAGCTCGCGTAATTCATAGCGTTGATCAGTTTGTCGATCGTCCCACACTAGTCGAGCCGATTCTATATCAACACCTTGAACAATCAGCGCGGCACCTGCTTTCGTGGCCAGCTCTTCATCTTGAGTAGTTTGCTCCGCAGTTTCATCGCCAGACAAACCATCCAAGCTGCTCACACCCGCTTTGGTCGTGATGAGTTCAATATTCGGTTGTTTCAAGACAATGGTGTCAACCTGGATATCTTTTTTGTCTTTCGTCAAGCTGGTCAATAAGGGCATGATTTTCAAACGAATATTGGCCGCATCGACTTCAAGCATATTGCCGCCACCAAAGTCATCGCTGAGATGGTTAGGTTGTGACAAAGTCAATCTCCCAGTCGTGACCCCAAGCCATGGGAAAACGGATAATTGTAGATCTCCTTCAATAGTGAGATCACGCTGGGTCTTTTCTTTCACTAGGGAAGAAATTTGCTCACGATAATCATTCGGATTGAACACTTTGGGCAAGACAATGATTGCAACGATCAAAAGCAAAACAATTGTAATGGTGAAGCCTAATAACCAACGAAGAATACGCATAAAATAACTCAGAGTTTAAAATATTATTAACTACGTAACTGTAACAACAAACACCTACACCAATTGACAATTACTGCAAAATCGTCATGTTTGGTTTAATGTTTGAGATATGTTGAAAACATGTAAAATCTGCCACATGCGAGGCTTAAATACGAAGGATTATTAAAGGTAGGACTAGTAATGCAGAGCTAGTGATGAAGAGAATGTTGTTCCTGACGAAGCTGTTGATATTGATTTGCTTCAAGCAGTTTTTGTAAAGCATCGCGCAACACTTCCAATCCGGCGCCCGCTTTATGTGCATGATCACTGATGTGCTGCCTCCATAGTCGAGAATTGGACTCGCCATGAAACAAACCAATGATATGCCGAGTGAGATGATTCAAACGCGTGCCTGTTTGTAATTGCTTCTCACAGTAAGCCAAATATACATCCAACACTTCTTGACGGCTTAGCATCGCTCGATCATCAGCATAAAGCGCGCTATCAACTGATGACATGACAAAAGGATTTGAATAGGCTTCGCGCCCCATCATCACACCATCCACTTCTGTGAGATGTTGTTGGCACTCTTGAATCGTTTTGATCCCACCATTGATGATAATTTCTAATTCAGGGAAGTCGCGTTTCAATTCATAGACTAAGTCATAGTCCAAAGGTGGAATGTCGCGATTTTCTTTTGGACTCAAGCCTTGCAACCACGCTTTGCGAGCATGGACTAACAATACATTACAACCAGCATTGGCAACCGCATCTGTTAATACCCAAAGTGCTTCTCGAGGCTCTTGATCATCGACACCAATGCGTGCTTTCACCGTCACAGGAATATCGACTTCAGCAACCATTGCTTTGACGTTGTCTGCCACTAACGCAGGGGTTTGCATGAGGCAGGCGCCAAAGCTACCCGACTGCACACGATCACTTGGGCAACCCACATTGATATTGACTTCGTCATAGCCCCATTCTTGGGCAAACGCTGAGCATTGCGCCATCGCAGCAGGGTCACTCCCCCCTAATTGCAAGGCAATGGGATGCTCTGCATTATCAAAATCTAAAAACCTTGAACGGTCACCGTGAATCAATGCCCCTGTGGTGACCATTTCGGTGTACATCACGGCATGATGAGAAATTTGCCGCATAAAATAGCGTGCATGCCTATCCGTGCAATCGAGCATCGGCGCAACACAGAATTTACGGTCAATTTTCTTTGGCTTATTCACAGGGTCAGTTTTTATAACATTTGATGAAACACTAGCGTGATTTTAACACCCTAGGCATTTTATACGAATAGCATGAGGTCCTTTATTTTTTGAATCCTTCTAAAATGGGGCATTTTTCATTTTGATCGCTAGATTCACATGACAATAGCAATTGGGATAAATTTTCTTTTAATATCAGCAAGTCATCCAAACTATCATTGATATCAACAAGTTTCGCTTTCACAATTGCTTGAGCTTCAGGCTTAGGTTTTGAAGTTGCTTGATCAAGGTTTATCAGTTGCTTAATTTCATCTAAGGAAAATTGCATGCGCTGAGCACGCCTGATGAATTGAATACGTTGAATAATAGATTCACTATAAACTCTTTGACCACTTTGATTTTTCGTAATAGTGGGTAGTAATTCAATTTTTTCGTAATAGCGCAAGGTATGAGCCGAAACTCCTAACTGTTTCGAAACATCACCAATCTTTTTCTTTAACGACATTTTCTAATAAGCAATCAATGACAACATGCTTTACCTAATTTTTTCAAACGCCAATAATTATAAGGCCATGGCGTCAGAAAACCGGCTAGCAGCATTGGCGGAATAGCCCACCAGACTAAACGCGCGCCACCTACCAAGAAATAATCCACTAAATTCATTGCCGCTTCCATGGATACCATGCTGACTAAGCTCATACCAATCGCTGTTTTAAAAGCACTTATCAATACCATTTGCCTAAACAGAATTGCAGTTTCCAACATGATGCTAGTAGTGATTCCACAGACAATAGCAATAGACATGACGATCAATGCTGGCGTTTCTGGAGAGTATATTTGGAACCATAAAATAGCGCCAAAATCACCGATCATGCAGCCCAACAAACACCACATAGTGTTTCGTGCTGATTGCGACCAGACCATACGGTCACGCCAGTGAAAGCCATCGGTTTGAACAGCAGTTTGATCAACAACTTTAACAGCGCTTTTATCTTGATTTTTTGAACTACATAATTTTTCCATAGATGCACTATACAACTTAGAGTCGACTCTAGGTCAAGCTTTTATTCAATAATATTGATGAGGAAGCTTTGGGCATAAGACCTATTTGATCTTACGTTTTTAAAATAAACGCCCTATCTTTTACCATTTACTAACATTTAGTCGTCACTTACTTTATTTGTTTACATTAGCAATCAAATTTATGTCTGTTTAGATTGATTTTTCTATTCAATGCCAACATATTCCCGTCTGAACTTTTCTTTTTACATTTTTACAACACTTGTTACTTGTTATGCATCAACGTATTAAAACTTTTGCGACATCAAACTTCTTTCAAACTTGCATTATCGGGGTAATTCTATTTACCGCGCTTATCATTGCGATCGAATCTTTTCCGCAAATCATGGACGAAGGTTTGAAGCATAAATTTGAAGTTCTGCACGAGATTATCTTATGGATTTTTATTGCTGAGGCTGCCATCAAACTTGTTGCCGCTTGGCCAAGACCACAAGACTATTTCAAGGATTCATGGAACGTGTTTGATTTCACGCTCATTATTCTCTCCTTGCTGCCTTTTTCTGGTCAATTTGCCATGATTGGCCGCCTACTACGTTTATTCAGGGTGCTGCGTTTAATTAATGCATTGCCGGAACTGCGTTTGATCGTTGAAACATTGCTACGTTCAATCCCATCAATGCTCAATGTCATCATTTTGATGAGCATTATTTTCTTTATTTATGGCGTTGCTGGCTATCACCTGTTCCACGAACATGATCCAACCCATTGGCGCGATTTGAGTTATGCAATCTTGACTCTGTTTCGTATTGTCACCTTAGAAGACTGGACAGACGTAATGTACAAAGCCATGGAATTGTCACCTTATTATGGCTTCTACTTTGTCAGCTTTGTCGTATTTGGAACTTTCATTGTGATCAATCTTTTTATGGCTGTAGTGATCAACAACTTAGATGAAGCCAAACAAAGCCAATTAAGAAAACTTGAAAACCCCAATCTGCATGAAGAGTTGATGCAAACATTGAGTGGCACACGCACAAAACTGGAAGAACTAGAATCACAGCTTCATCATTTGAAACAAACCAGTGCTCGATACGATCCACCTGAATCGTAGACAGGTTTGCATGGAGCATAGTGTGCGCTTGAATTATAAATCAAGCGCACCAGCTCACTTTTAGGCGATTAACTGTTGAATCTGTGTTTTAGCCCCTTCAATAGCCGCATCGCCTTTCATATTAATACTGCTAGCATCGATAATAGTCACATCACTAATACCAAGAAAGCCTAGAAATTGGCGAATCCACGGTGAGAGAAAATCAGCAGGACTATCAATGGCAACACCACCAGAGGTGACCACAACATAGGCTTTTTTGTTTTCTAACAAACCCACTGGTCCATTCTCAGTATATTTAAAAGTCACTTTTGCCCTGGCAGCCAAATCAGCCCAAGCCTTCAAGCTAGCCGGCATGGCAAAGTTATAAATCGGCACGCCGATGACAATGGCATCATTTTCGAGTAATTCCTGCACAATTTGATCGGATTTAACGATGGCTAATTTTTGCTGTTCATTGCGATCCTCTTCAGGAGTGAAATAGGAGCCAATCATGACATCATCAAGAAAAGGCAAGCCTTGACTAACATCACGATAAGTCACTTGTGCATCATCGCTAGAAAATTTTTTCACTATTTGTGCACTCAATTGACGAGAGGCGGATTCAGTATGACGGCCACTGGCATCGATATGTAAGATTTTTTTCATGATTTTTCTCTGTATTTAATTAGAAATTTAAGGTTCGTTGTCTTTCAAAGTTTTAGGCGCAGCCTAGTGACCCACCAGTTATGGCACATCAATGACCAGCACTTCAGAATCTTCGATCGCTTCTATGGATATTTCATCAAGTTGCCGCACTTCCAAACCATCGCCTTTTTGGGCTGTATTGCCTTCAATTTGCAAAGTGCCTTCAGAAACTAATACATAAGCTTGATGCTGAATAGCTTGCTTGGCAATAGTTCCCGCTTTTAGCTTACCTGCATAAATAAACGCATCTTGATGGATATGTAGTGGTGCCTGGCCATCGCCAGACACTAGCAATGTAAGCCCACCATCAACGTTATCCTTAGGAAAGACATGACTATCCCAGCGCGGTTCTACTTGTAGTTGATTAGGTTCAATCCAAATTTGAAACAAGTTGGTATCAACGTTTTCTACGTTAAATTCAGAATGAAAAATACCCGTACCTGCACTCATCACTTGAACGTCACCCGCTTCAGTTCGGCCCTCATTACCATTGCTGTCGCGATGCGTAATCGCGCCTTCGCGGACATAAGTGATGATCTCCATATCCTTATGAGGATGAGTGTCGAAACCTTTACCAGCTTGGATAATGTCATCATTGATGACTCGAAGTGCGCCAAGGTTCATGCGCTTAGGATTGTAATAACTTGCAAAACTGAAGTGATGCTTTGCATCTAACCAACCATGGTTTGCATGGCCTAAAGAACTATATGGATAGTGTGTGATCATGATAACCTCCATGAAGTAATAACTGGTTTATCTTTTAGCGCATCGCCGGGTTGATTAAGCGGGCTAATGCTAATTTACCTGGGCCTTGGATGGCTACAGTAATCGCTAAAACGACTAGCACTGCAGGAAATTCCCAACCACCACCTTCGTTGCTGAAAACCCAACCATTGCTGGAATGTACCCATGTCGCACCTAGCATGATTGGTATAGATAAAATGGCGGTTAATCTTGTCATTACACCCAGCAATATAGCAATGCCTCCGGCAACTTCTGCAAATATAGTGGCATATGCCAGAATAGCAGGAAGACCTAAGCTAGCGAAAAAACCAACAGTGCCTGGAATAGTAAAGACCAAGACTTTTAATAAACCATGTGCGAGTAAAATTGCCCCGAAGGTAATGCGCAAAATAAATGCTGATTGTTCATATTGATTAGTAGTCGTTTGTGTATTTAGCAATGAATTAAGCTGTGTTTTCATTAGCGTTTCCTCTTTCTATATTTCTATGTACTGATAGGTATGTTGAAGATATAGATACAATACCAGTTCCATTGAAAATGATAATATGCAAGAATAACACTTCATTAGTTCTAAAAAGTTACTAATATGGATCATATTTCTCGCGTTGGTATTTTTATTGAAGTCGTAAAACAACATAGCTTTACTGGCGCTGCGCGAGCATTAGGTATGACTGGTCCTGCAATCAGCAAGCAAGTTCAATCTCTGGAAAAACAGTTAGGCATTAAGCTTTTAGAAAGAACCACTCGGCATATCTCCTTAACAGAAGAAGGCAGTGTTTATTATGAACACGCTAGCAAAGCGCTGAGCGATCTCAATGAAGCAGAACAATACATACTAGAATTAAAGTCTAAACCCACGGGTAAGCTCAAAATAAATGCACCGATGTCATTTGGCACTAAGTATTTGACCACACCGATCGCTAATTTCGCACTGCAATACCCAGATGTAGACCTCGAAGTGGTTTTCAATGACCATTGGGTCGATGTCGTTGGCGAAGGTTTCGATGTTGTTGTTCGAATTGGTGTGCTTGAAGATTCATCATTAATCGCTCGAAAACTCGCTGACTGTCCAATCAAGCTATGCGCATCAAAATCTTTTATTGAAAAATATGGTGCGCCAAAAAGCATCGAACAAATCAAAGACTTCCCTGGTATTGTCTACAGCCTTCACTCTCAAGGTGGTGAATTACGTTTTAAAGCGCCTGATGGACAAGTAAGCACACAAAAACTCACTAGAACATTTGCTGCCAATAATGGAGAAATGCAACTTGAAGCCTGCTTACAAGGTATTGGCATTGCTGTTTTGCCAATTTTCAATATTGCAGAACATTTACGCTCTGGAAAATTGATTGAACTATTACCTGAATATGAAATTCATCCCAAACGAGGTATTTATGCCTTATATCCACAAAATCGTTATTTATCGACACGAGTCCGTTTGTTTATTGATGCTTTGAGTGGTACCAGCAAAGATTTACCTTGGTAGTTTTGAAAAGTAATTTTTGAAAAATTTGAACGAGATATTGCATACTTCAGGTCATCTATTACAGAAACGTACTCAATAGGATTTATATTTTTTTTACGATAAAATGCCGGAACCATTACACTCAAATCAGCCAAGCGTCTCCGACCTTAGTTCTGATCTTAAAAACATGACTAGTAACAGGTTCCTTAGCACTCCTATTGCATCGAAAAAAAACAGGATATCCTCCTTGATCAAACCCTACGAATTCTGGCATCCACGTATTTTTGAAGCGCCATTCTATGCTTATCTGGCTTTTCAATGCCTGATAAATCGTATTGGTCCAAAAGCGCTAGCAAAAGCGAACTACAACTTAGATCATGGCGAAATTGGTATTGGCTCGAAGTACAGCTCGCAACTTGCATTTAATCAAGACTTCTTCTTGCCGACCACTCTCATTGAAGACAATTTGAACGAGGCTGAGAAAAAAGCATTTATTCTCAACTTCATTCAAGAGCATGGCTACCCTGCAATTTTAAAGTCTGATGTTGGCTGTGTTGGCAAAGGCATTGTAAAAATTGATTCAGAAACTGATTTAGATGAAAAAATCCATCTCTTAATGGGTGACTTTATTCTGCAAAAATTCACCACCTATGATTATGAGTGTGGGATCTTTTATATACGTCAAAATGGCGTTCCGAAAATTTCTGGCATCAATAAAAAGCACTTTCCAACCGTGATTGGCAATGGTCAAGATAACATTATGACCTTGGCCAAAAACCACAAACGATTCACACATCATTGGCATTCTTTTTTACAGAAAATCGATGTCGATAGAGTACCCTCAGAAGATGAAAAGGTGCGCCTATCTTTTATTGGATCGCATACGCTAGGTTGCAAGTTCACAGATGATGGTCACCTGATTACGCCCGAACTTGAACAGGCTATTTTTAAGGTATTTGAAAATCAACCGGGGTTTAACTTTGGCCGTGTAGACGTGAAAAGCCCTAACGAAGTAGCATTAAAAAAAGGCGAATTCGTTGTGATTGAAGTCAATGGTGTCGCATCATTGCCGACACATATGTTCGACCCTAAGTTCTCAATTTTCCAAGCGTATAAAATCTTTTTTGAACACGCCAAATACTTGGCACAAATTGGCCGTGAACATAAAAACAAGCCTATGGAATTATTATCCTTGCGAGAAGTCTTAGCCAAAGCCAAGCACAATCAATCCATGCTCAACCAAGTGCATCATCAACTAAAAGATTGATACATAGATCAAGCGTATGCCCATCAAAATCAAGGCTGCACTGATGATGGAATAATAGGCTTTTACATCCACTTTTTTTGCCATGTGATAGCCTAGGCTTACGCCAATTGGCACTAATGGCAATAACACTAAGGACAGTATTAAGCTATCTTTTGTTAACTGGCCAGACCCTATAAAAGCGGGTAACTTAATCCAATTTACCAACGCAAAAAATACACCTACTGTGCCGGCAAAAACCAAGGGAGGCAACTTTTTAGGCATTAAATAAGCTGCCACTGGTGGCCCTCCTGAATGCACATGAAAACTGGTAAACCCAGCGATGCTCCCCCAAAAGAGACCTTTAACCGTATCTTTTTTATCGCTTTGCTCTTCGAGTGAGAGCTCAACTTTTGCACTTAAAAAATGTCTGGCGCCAAAAATAAGAGCAATAACGCCGACTAACAGTCGGGCATGATCTTCATTAAAAGCCCCCACAGTCAAATAACCCAAGATCACACCCAAGGTTGCACTAGGTACTAATAACCAAATTGAACGTTTATCAAAAGTGCGCCAAAACTTCTTAAGCACTAGAACATCCATCGCCATCAGCAAAGGCAATAAAATCGCAGTCGCTTGTAAGGGAGAAATAACCATCGACATCAATGGTACTGAAATGATTCCAAATACTGCGCCAAAGCCGCCTTTGGAAATACCATAGATCAAGACCGCAGGTATGGCCACTAGGTAAAAATAAGGGTTCTGTAAAAGGTCAGACATAGGTTTTATATGGCTATGCAGATATCAGAGAAATGTTAAGAGCGCTTTGATCATGCCTATAATCGACAAGACCGACAAGCAAATCAAAATTAACATACGGAGTTTTGATTCATCTAAAAAGCGGAATAGCTTTGTACCTACTATAATGCCGAGTGCCATTGGAATAATGGCAAGTATTGCAGTGTGAAATACTTTTAATTCCAAAGTTTCTGCAATGAGTGCACTGACAACAAAAATAAAACCCGTCAAAAATAGATAAACCACTAAAGTTGCCCGAACCTGTTTGATTGGCAAGGAAGCGAACGATAAACAGGTTGCCGCTACGATACCGCCAGAAGCCGCAACGCCACTAAAAAAGCCAGAAACCAGGCCTATTAAGACAAAGGCTCCTATCGTTAAATTACCTCTGTATGAAGCGCCTTTGAGCACAAAAATAGTTAAAGCAAATATGATTATCGCTGCAGATAGACGCAATACATCTTCAGGCGCGATTGAAAGGACATACACGCCGACGGGGATACCAATAAACAAGCCCACCAAAATCCAAAGTAATTCTCGCCAGAGCGTTTCTTTCCAAACACTGGGTAGCATATGGATGCTAGCCGCGACTTCCAACATGATTACCGTTGGTACTAGCAGTACAGGATCTAAAAACAAGGATGTACTGGCGATCATCAGTATTGAAAAACCAAAGCCAATACAACCACGGACAATACCAGCTAAAAAAGCACAGGCAAAAAACACTCCTATTTGCCATGTATTATCTGTTATTAATTCCCAAGACATCTTGAATTCACCCGTAATAGAGAGGTGATTATCATGCAAATCAAAACGCTTTGATATCAGAATCGATGATTTTCACCAATAGGATTGTTAACTAATTCATCAACTACTTAAACTATCTATTCGAACTATCTCCCCAGCCAAGGTAGAATATACGCATTAGCCAAAGGAAAATAATAATATGAATTCGCTAACCTCTTTCTTATCTGAACAGCTTGGATCGCACCTTTCTCAATTCGATCTTACTGTAGTGATCATCAGTGCAGTCCTAGCACTTGCAGCAAAGCCTATTATTAAGTGGTTGAGTTATGGCCGCCAGGAAGAAAATCACAGCCAAGTTCGCATCCGCGTGATGCGAGTTTTGAACCTATTAATTATTGCTGCCATTATCTCAAAAACAGTTCTTACATCAGGCTTGGAAATTAGTTGGCTAGAAAAAATCGTCGAAGTATTGATTACCATTTACTTTGCCGTATTGGGCGCTCAAATCATCCATTTCTTTTTACTCAAACGTTTTGGTAAAGAGAGAAATTATGGCGAACAAACCACCGTCACTGACAGTTATTCAAGTCGAGCCTTAAGTATTTTCAGCGGCTTCTTCATTGCAATTATTGCTGCTGTTGGCATCTTGAAAATCATTGGTCTTGAATCATGGCTACAAGCAGGTGGAGTGTTTGGCATTATCGGTATCTTTCTCGCCATGACTCAATCATCGTGGGCACCTGACATTATCGGTGGTCTCATTATCTTGAACAGCCGGCGTTGTGAAGAAGGCGATATCATCCAATTCCATGACAATGGCAAAATGATTGTTGCCCAAGTCTTTAAAACCAAATTTTTTCATACGGAATTGCTTGAACTTCGCAACAACCATCGCTTGATGATTCGCAACGATATGATGCGTCATGTCGTACTACACAATCTATCGAGATTTGCTTCTGCGAAGGGCTTAAGAGAATGCTTAACATTCAATATTGGTTATGAACATTTAGAAGCCAATGTCACCGCTATGTTCGAACGCGCATTTACTAAGTTTGATGAATCTACTGATATGCGAGAGGAACAGTTCCACCCAGAAATTCGCGTTTTAGAAACAGGCGACTACGCTGTCAAGTGGGGCGTGTTTTACTACATCAAAGATATCAAAAACATGTTAGCAATTCGTCAAATGCTGCGCAGTTATATTCTGGATGAATCCATAGCCAGTGATATTTCATTGGCAACACCAGTGTTGCAAGACGTCAACGCAAACTTCAGGAAAGTTGAATAAAGATAAATAAACTCATTCCCTTTATTCATACAGCGCTAACTAGAAGCAAACTCACCTGCTTTTTGATAAATCGCTCTTAGCATTGCATGTAAGCCATTGCTGCGTGTTGGGCTTAAATGATCAGTAAAACCAATATCTTTGATGAAATCTGGTTTTGCACTTAAAATATCATGTGGTGAATGATCACTGTATACACCCAAGACGATAGCAACCAGTCCTTTCACGATAGCAGCATCACTGGTGCCATCTATGTGCAATTTGCCGTCTTGCATTTCCATATTCAGCCAGACTTGTGATTGGCAGCCTTTAATGCGGTTTGCTTCGGTTTGCCACTGTTCTGGAAATTCAGGGAGTGCTTTGCCTAAGTCAATGACATATTCGTAACGGCCCATCCAGTCATCAAAAATTGAGAACTCTTCGACAAGTTCTTGCTGCGCTACTTCAATGCTCATGCTTTATCCTATCTTTTTCCAGCGCACGCCATCTGCACTGTCTTCAATAACAATATTTTTTTTTGTCAAAATATCGCGAATTTCATCTGCTCTTGCCCAATCTTTATTTTCTCTAGCCGTAGTTCTTTCAGCGACTAAGGCATCAATTTCTGCCGTTTCGTCAGAACCAACAGCGCCCGCAAACCATTCTTCGGCATTACTTTGCAGAATGCCTAGCATGTCACCGCATTTAAATAACGCGCCTTTAATCGCGGCTTTTTCAACATCGTCATCAGAGGTATTTGCTTGTTTCACTAAAGCAAACATTTCAGAGAGTGCTTTTGGTGTATTTAAATCATCCGCGAGTGCTTCAAGAAAAGTGTCTGGCATATCAGCTGAATCATCAGCTTCGACATCGGACATATCTCGCAATGCGTTATACATACGATCCAAAGCATTCTTAGCTTGTTGCAACACTCCGTCATTCCAATCCAAGGGTGCGCGATAATGCGCATTCAGCAAAACATAACGAATTGCTTCGCCTGGTGCTTCTTCAAGCAAATTACGGACAAGCAATACATTACCAATTGATTTGGACATTTTCTCAGCATCAACATTTACAAAGCCGTTATGCATCCAATAATTGGCAAATGTTTCACCACCATGTGCACACGTACTCTGCGCTCGTTCATTCTCATGATGAGGAAAAATTAGATCATGGCCACCACCATGAATATCAATAGTGCGTCCAAGGTGCTTAGCCGACATGGCAGAACATTCTATATGCCAACCTGGACGGCCACGACCCCAAGGACTATCCCAGCCAGGTTGATCGTCACTGGAAGGCTTCCATAACACAAAGTCCCCGGGGTGATGTTTATATGCCGCAACTTCAACCCGAGCACCTGCAAGCAGTTCTTCAGGATCACGCCCTGATAGAGAGCCGTAGTCATCATAAGAACTGACAGAAAACAATACATGTCCTTCAGCCTCATACGCATGCTCTCTATCGATGAGGGTTTGAATCATCTCGATAATCGCATCCAGGTTGTCAGTCACCTTAGGCTCTAAGCTAGGAGGGTTAACCCCTAAAGCACTCAAATCATCATGATAAGCTTGCGTGAATTTTTCAGTAATCACTGAAATTTCAACATCTTGTTCAGCCGCAGCTTTATTTATCTTGTCATCAATGTCAGTAATATTGCGCACATAAGTGACTTTTGGATAAAAATTATTGAGCACTCGTACCAAAATATCGAAAGCTACCGCAGGCCGTGCGTTACCAATATGCGCATAACTATAAACTGTTGGCCCACATACATAGACCAACACATTATCTTGATCAATGGGTTTAAACTCTTCTCGTTGACGAGTTTGAGTATTATAAATTTTCACTGAGAAGCACCTTGAATCACTGCAATAGTGTTTGATTGGCCTTTATATTTACTTTTTTTGCTGACTATTTCGCTTGTAAATTATCTGCAACTTCAGCGCCTAAAATGCATGTCGCCACGCAATTTTTGCGAGATATCCATCATCTTCAGAATTTACCAAAGAATCTGTTTTTTGTAGCAAAAATCTGAGCCGCTGATTCTGGCTAAGTGCACGGCTATAAGCAAGCTCAAAACGTGCGTTTTCATCAGAAAATAAATTTTCATGGTCTTGCAAAGCAAGCCCATTACTTAAAAGGCTAGTACCTCGTTGATACTCATCGCCCGTAGAATATTTAGCAAAAAATTCTAGTCGATCACTTGGTTGCAGTAAGTCTTTTGCCTGCAAGCCAAATATCAACCACTGTGAACTGGCAGTATCATCAGTATTTTGGAAAAATAATCGAGTGCCAGCATCCGCACGAAAACTCAAACGTGAGCCCAAAGATTGGCTAGTACGAACGTTGAAAAAAGAATATGGTTTATCGAAACCTGCTAACTGCTGATATGAACCATATTGAAAGCTCAACTGAGGTCTAGCAGACTGCTCCAACAATGATGATTGACTGCTTAACTCAATGAATTGAGTGCCATATCCAGAGGTTTTGTCTGATATCAATGTTTTTTGAATTTTTGGTGATTTCTTTCGGCTTAATACAACTGCTACAACAGCACCAACAGCAACTAAACCTAAAATGGCTCCACCTCCTCCACCGCCACTATCTTCTTGAGGAGGATCATCAGGGGTATCCGTTGTCTCACTGTCTGTATTCTCAATCAAGTCGACCACAGAGGTATCTGTCGTAGTGTCAGCGCTTGCATCTGTCGTAGTATCAGTTGTAGAACTATCCGTAGTTGTATCCGAATCAGTAGTTGGCATCGTCACTTGTGCATACGATACTGATGTATTCAAGAATATAAAGGAGGCCGAAATTGCGACAATAATCGCTTTTTTTACCTGTAATTCATTCATCATAATTGACTTAGGAAGACTATTTTTATGTGTATGGATAGCGTTATTTTTTAGGGTTGATTGAAAGACATTGGGTTTCATCATTTAACCTTTCTTGTTAGTGCATTATCATTAGCTATAATTTAACAGCAAATCTGTCTTTTGACAGCAAAATTTAATCATGTGTGAACTTCTTGGCATGAGTGCCAATGTCCCAACCGATATTATTTTCAGTTTTACTGGTTTAATTGAGCGCAGTGGCAACACTGGCCCGCACAAAGATGGCTGGGGTATTGCCTTCTACGAAGCTAAAGCTTGTCGCACCTTTCATGACCCTGAGGCGGCATGCGATTCTGCAATTGCGAATCTTGTTAAAAATTACCCAATCAAAAGTAATATTGTTATTAGTCATATTCGTTTAGCCAATCGTGGAAAAATAAATTTAGCCAATACACATCCATTCACGCGAGAATTATGGGGCTGCCATGTCACTTTTGCACATAACGGTCAATTGAAAGGCATTAAGAATAAGTCGTTACGTGGTTATCTTCCTGTTGGCACAACCGATAGCGAGCATGCATTCTGCTGGTTATTAGGCGAAATTAAGCATGCATTTCCACAAAGGCCGGCGACTGGAAAATTAAAACGTTTTATTAAGGCACGTTGCGATGAACTCAAAGATATGGGTATCTTCAATATGTTAATGAGTGATTCAAAATTTTTATTCGCTTATTGCAGCACTAAACTATGCTGGATCACCCGCCGCGCACCTTTTGACTTAGCTAAACTCATTGATAAAGATATGAGTGTTGATTTTGGTCAAGAAACCACGTCAAAAGATATAGTCAGCGTTGTAGCCACAATGCCATTGACCGAAAATGAAACATGGAATCACATGCACACGGGAGAGTTAATTTGCCTTTCTAAAGGTGAAATCAAATAAGCTGTTTAATTTCAAAAATATCTTCTAAATAAACACATGCTTATAAATATCAAATTGCGGCAAAGTATTTCGCATCCATTTTTTAGATAGTTTTCATACAAACAATCAATTTCACACCAATAAGGCTTTGCTCTATAGTTTTTTAGTCTCAAGGCTAAGCGCTCAGACTTCTCTCTTTCATTCCTATTGAGTGGTTAGTTTTGAGCACTTATGAAATTCTTAAAATAACAACGATTGAACCAAAACCATGAAAATAATTTATAAAACAATAGGTATCATTTCATTAGCAATAGGTATCCTTGGTGCGTTCATTCCTTTATTACCGACTACCTGTTTTGTCTTGTTGTCCGCTTGGTGTTTTTCGAAATCATCACCTCAGTGGCATCAATCACTAAGGGAAAATCGTTTTGTTGGACAGACGCTAACCCAGTGGGAAGAAAACCGTATTATTCCTATTAATGCTCAACGTTTAGCTATTGTCTCGATGCTTTTATCTGGTACTTATAGCTTTTTTACTTTTGAAAGCATTACAGTCAAAATGACTATTTTATTATTACTTGGCGCTAGTATCTGGGCGATCAGCCAAATTCCTACGTCTAAAAGCTGACTAATTTAATCAAGTTAATTTAACGAGTTAACTTATGTTTTTGTCGGAATAATAAGCGTAATGACAACAATGTCATAACAGAAAAAATTATCAGCATCCACCCTGCCATACTCAAACCTAAGAAACTCCAATCGACTTCAGCGCAATCACCGCTGCCATGTAATGTCGTTGCAATCATATCAAATAAGCCATAGGCACTATCTTGCCCATAACGATAAATTGGATCAAAACCGCAAGAAGGTACCTGATCCTTGGGCAAATGTTGTAGCCACACTTGACGGCCAGCAATACTAATACCCGTTGCTGAACAGATAGTGATGAGCAAAGCATAGAACCGATGCAGCTTCACTCCAGGACGCTTGAGTATTGCCAACAATGCAACTATGGCAACACCTACCAAACATGCCCGTTGAAACATACATAAAGGACAAGGAAATAAACCTAATTCTTTTTGAAAATAAAAATAAGCAACCGCCAACAAAGACAAGCTGGTGATTAATGCTGTCCAATACCATTTCAATGACACTTTATTATTCATGTAAAAATCTCGTTAATTCGTTTTATGCAATTATTTTATACGTTTTTGTTCAGGTTCTACGGAAAATCAATAATTCGCTCTTCCAAATTGTCTAAATCTACTTCTTGTTCAGAAACCACTTTATTACGCACTGAAATACCCGCTTGATGAACAGACTGTGGATCTCCTGATATCAAAGGATGCCAATCATATAAGTCTTGTCCCTCAACAAGCAATTTATAGGCACATGTAGGAGGAGCAAACTCAGCACATTCCGCCACATTTTCAGGAGTCATCACCATACATGATGGCACGTGTTTTTGTCGATCTTGATATGATGTACAGCGGCAGGTGTCTGCATCAAATAAACGGCAAGCCACATCTGTGAAAAATAATTGATTGGTTTCTTCATTTTCTAGTTGCATGACACAACATTGACCACAGCCATCACATAGCGACTCCCATTCTGAAGGAGTCATCTGATCTAGTGATTTAGTTCTCCAAAAAGCGGAGTTATCATTTTTATTCAAGAGTTCTTCGCCGTATATTGTTTGATAGACATCCATTTTTTTAATTTTTCTTGCCTATTGAGACTAGCATATGCTGGACTGGTTGAAGGCATTTGCAGGATGTCATAAGTTTCATTGAATAAATCGGGGTGATGTTTTTTCAACAAACGAAAAGCTGTGCCTCCATTACACAGAATTGCTTTTATACTTGCCTGACTTCCCAATAATTCAGGAATATTGTTCGCCACTTGCGTAGCAGATTGAATTTGACTATCTAAGCTTCCTGAGCGTTGGCAACTGGCTAACACGTCCCAAACCAAAACGCCTTCTTCTATTAAGAGTTTCTGCCTATCTTTATATGGCAAATTAATATCAAATTTAAAAATATGCGACATGATCCACCAAAATGCATTTTGTGGATGCGCATAATATTCTTGTTGTTCAAGAGATTTAACACTTGGTGCAGAACCTAAAACGAGAATTTTTGCATCATTTCCTTGAACATCAATTATTGGCGAGAAGCCAACTACCAAGTCTTTGTTATCCCGCCGATTCATTAGTTAAAAAAATAAAAGCGCTGCATTTTTTAATACAACGCTTTATTACTTTACTCTTGTAATCGCCTTCTATGCCTTATTCAAGCTATGTGATGGAAGCTTGATAAATACTCTCAATAGAATCATTTAACATTGCATCAAAACCTTCATCTGACAAAGACACTTGTAGACCTTCTGTCAATGCACGAGAAAAGCTAGCAATAACACCTGCATTGCAGGATGTCCGCCTATTCGCTTCATCCCGGCTATAACCACCAGATAAAGCAACGACTTTCAACACATTAGGATGTGCAACACAATCACAATAAAAACCATCACCTTCAGGCAAAGTCAATTTCAGCATCACCAACTGATCATCATCTAAAGCATTTAACTGCATCAATAACTCATCACGAAGCATCACTTCCGCTTCTGCTTTTTCTAGGCTATTGATATCCACTTCTGGTTCAATAATTGGCACAAGCCCTTTGGCAATAATGCGCTTACCCACCTCAAACTGCTGAGCAACAACTGCACCAATACCGATTTTATTCGCGGTTTTGATGACAGAACGCATTTTTGTTCCGAATACATTTTGTGCAACCGCTTTATCAAGTAAAGCATCCAGTGCTGGCATAGATTTCATGACTTGTACGCCATCTTCTTCATCGGCTAAACCTTTGTCAACTTTCAAGAAAGGTACAACATTTTTGTCTTCCCATAAAAATTGAGCAGACATTTTGCCCTCAATTTGACGATCCAAGGTATTCTCAAACAAGATAGCTCCCAAAATTCGTTGACCCGAAAAGCTTGGGCTAGTAATAATGCGAGTTCTCATTTGATGCACTTGATCAAACATCTGATCATCATTGTCATAGGCCGTCTCATCGACACCATATAAGCCCAATGCTTTTGGTGTACTTCCGCCACTTTGATCTAGTGCCGCGATAAAACCGGATTGTGTTTTAACTTTCTCTAGTTGTTGGTCAAAAACGCTCATTCTCTAACTCCACGCTATATATCTAGGTTTTTGTAGCAAATTTCATAATGATTAATCTGCTGAAATAATTTTCAAGGTATTCGTCTGGCCTTTCACTCCGCGCATATCGCCAAATGAGACCAGCACTTGATCACCTTTATTTAACTTCATTTTGCCTTTTAAGGCACGAATAATTTGATCGTCTAATGTGTCACGATTAGCTAAATCCAAATCCCAAGTTAGCGGATATACACCTCGCAACAAGGTCACACGTTGTGCGGTATCTGGATGACGCGATAATGCAAAAATCGGAATACCCGAGCTGATGCGTGACATCAAACGCGGAGTATGACCAGACTCAGTCAAAGAGACAATAGCTACCACATCAGATTTATTGGCAATATACATACTCGCCATAGCGACAGCTTCTTCTGAATCTCGAAAATTTCGATCATCACGATACTTTTTCGGCATCAAACGTTTACGTTCGGCACCACGACAAACACGATCTATCGTCTGGATCACTACATGCGGATGATTTCCAACCGCAGTTTCAGCAGATAACATGACTGCATCAGTACCATCAATAATCGCATTAGCGACATCCATCACTTCCGCACGTGTTGGTAAGGCACTAGTAATCATAGATTGCATCATTTGTGTTGCAGTGATGGTGAAACAATCATTATTACGTGCAGCATTGATGATGTGTTTTTGTAACATTGGCAATTCCTCATCACCAATCTCAACACCCAAATCGCCACGTGCAATCATCACGCCATCGGAGGCGTCTATGATTTCATCAAGATTTTCGATTGCTTCTGCACGTTCAATCTTAGAAACAATACCGCCATTGCCACCAGCGGCAAAAAATAATTTACGTGCTTCTTCTACATCAGCCGCAGTACGGACAAATGAAATCGCCAAGAAATCCGCTTTTTCACGACCAGCAACAATAATATCTTCTTTATCTTTCGCGGTTAATGCTCCTGCAGATAAGCCACCACCGCGTAAATTTAAACCTTTATTGTTAGATAACTCACCGCCAACAAGTGTTTCACAATGGATTTTCTGCCCATTCACATCAAGTACTTTTAACTGAATAGCGCCATCATCTAACATTAGCTCGCTACCAGATTGAACTTCTTTATAAAGTTCTTTATATGTCACGCCGATACTAGTCTGATTTCCAGTAGATTCATCTTGTTGGCAATCCAGAACAAAAGAATCACCTACATCAAGATGAATCCGACCATCTTTAAATTTAGCAATACGGATTTTTGGACCTTGTAAGTCAACTAAAATACCGACTGTTTGGCCACACTCTTTCGCCAAACGACGAACACGATTAAATCGTTCCGTTTGTTCTTCATGAGAACCATGTGAAAAATTTAGACGGACAACATTGAGTCCGCTTTCTACCATTTCCTTAAAAACAACATCATCGTCTGTTGCTGGGCCTAAAGTGGCTACTGTTTTTGTTCTTCTTAATCCTGATTGAGTCATTTTATAGAGTTGTTTATGGTTTCCTTAAACCTTATTAGTTTTGTTTAATAGCGCGTTCTTCCAAAACAACTACCGCTGGTAATTTTTTGCCTTCAAGAAACTCTAAAAAGGCGCCGCCACCTGTTGAAATATACGAAATATCATCAGACAGCCCAAACTGGTCAATAGCGGCTAATGTATCGCCGCCGCCTGCAATCGAAAAAGCGGTGCTTTCTGCCACCGCTTTGCTCACTGCTTCTGTTCCACGACTAAAAGCCGCAAATTCAAACACGCCGACAGGGCCATTCCAAATAATAGTTCCTGCGTTCTTTAATAATTCTGCAAAGCTTTCGGCGGTTTCAGCGCCAATATCAAAAATCATGTCATCATCGACTACATCACTGACAGACTTTGATTCTGCTGGAGTATCAGCAGAAAATTCCTTTCCACAAACCACGTCTTGCATAGCTGGAATAGCATTGCCCGAGGCTTCAGCCGCAGCAATCAAACGCTTTGCCTCATCTAGCAAACTCTCTTCATAGAGAGATTTACCGACATTATGACCACGCGCTGCAGCAAAGGTATTTGCGATACCACCGCCAACAATTAATTGATCAACAACACTAGATAAACTTTCCAACACCGTCAGTTTGGTTGACACTTTTGAACCACCAACAATAGCCACCACTGGCTTAGCAGGATTATTCAATGCTTTGCCTAACGCCTCTAGTTCGCCTGACAATAAAGGTCCTGCACAGGCAACTGGCGCATATTTTGCAACACCGTGTGTTGAGGCTTGTGCGCGATGTGCAGTGCCGAAAGCATCCATTACATAGATATCGCACAAAGTAGCCATTTTTTTGGCAAGTGCATCATCATCTTTTTTCTCACCGACATTGAAGCGCACGTTTTCACACAATACGACTTCGCCATCATCTAATTCAACACCTGACAACCAATCTGGCTCTAGTCGAACAGGCTGGTTAAGCAGTTCACTTAAACGTACCGCAACAGGCTGCAAGGAAAATTCTTGCTCAAATTGCCCTTCAGTTGGCCGGCCAAGGTGTGACATCACCATCACTTTGGCACCCGCCGCAATTGCCATTTTCAAGGTAGGCAGAGAGGCTTGAATACGCTTATCACTACTCACCATTTTGCCGTCGACACCATCTTTTAACGGTACATTTAAATCTTGTCGAATTAGAATTCGCTTACCTTTGAGTTCAGCGGCATCAAAAGAAGAAAAATGAATAATACTCATGAAAAAATAAACTCGTAAATCATTCGTTAAATTAGGCGTTAAACAAGGCTTCAGCCGTATCTAACATGCGGTTTGAAAAACCCCATTCATTGTCATACCAAGAACACACTTTCACTAAACGGCCATTGTCCACATTTGTCAGTGTCGCATCAAAGGTTGAACTATATGAATTGTGATTATAATCAATCGATACTAGCGGAATATCGGTATAGCCTAAAATCTTGTCATCCGAAGTGTCACGCATGATTTGGTTAATCTGATCAATTGAAGTATCTTTTTCAGCAATAAAGGTTAGATCTACAAATGACACATTAGGTGTAGGCACTCGTAATGCATAACCATGTAACTTGCCTGCCAATTCAGGCAAAACTAAGCCAACTGCAGTAGCTGCACCCGTTGTCGTTGGAATAATCGACTGTGTTGCAGAACGGGCTCGACGTGAATTTTTATGATATTTATCGATTAAAACTTGTGTGTTTGTATATGCATGTACTGTTGTCATCATGCCTGAGACAATACCAACACTATCATTCAAGGCCTTTGCTAGCGGTGCTAAACAGTTAGTTGTGCAAGATGCGTTCGACACAATAGTATCTGACGACGTCAAAATATCATGATTGACGCCATAAACAATGGTGGCATCCACTTCATCTTTTGCTGGCGCTGAAATAACAACTTTTTTTGCACCCGCTTGAATGTGTTTACCTGCGCTTTCACGCGTGCGAAACACACCAGTGCATTCAAGCACAACATCAACATCTAACTCTTTCCAAGGCAGTTTTGCAGGATCACGCTCAGAAAAAACAGCCAATCGATCACCGTTAATAATCAAATCATTGCCATCCACTTGAACATCACCATTGAAACGGCCATGTACAGAATCATATTGCGTGAGATGCGCATTAATCTCTGTATCACCTAAGTCATTAATAGCGACAATATCAAATGCTTTTTCTTGACCTGACTCAAAAATAGCACGAACAATATTACGTCCAATACGGCCATAGCCATTGATTGCGATTTTAATTGCCATGTTATTTACTCCAGTTAGTAATTGTTAGTACTCAGAAGAGCCTCAAAGTGATTTAGCAGTTTTCACCACGTTATCTACCGTAAAGCCGAAATATTCAAATAACTCATTTGCCGGCGCAGATTCACCAAAACGATCCATACCAATGACTGCACCGCCCAAGCCAACATATTGATACCAAGAAGCAGTAGCTCCCGCTTCAATAGCAATACGTTTTGTCACTTGTGGTGGAAGCACTGAATCACGATAGTCTGGATCTTGATCTGCAAAAAAGTCGACTGAAGGCATTGATACTACTCTTACAGCGACACCGTCTTTTTCAAGTTCAGCGGCGCTATCCATTGCCAAACCAAGTTCAGAACCGGTTGCTATCAAAATCAAATCCGCTTGGCCTGTAGTTGTATTTTTAGCATCTTTCAATACATAGCCGCCTTTTTTGATATCTTCAATCTGTTGCTCAGAACGCTGTTGAAATGGCAACGTTTGACGAGAGAACACCATGCTAAATGGTTGATCTGTCGATTCTGCCGCCAATCGCCATGCGACAGCCGATTCAACCGTATCCGCAGGACGCCATAATGACAAATTCGGAATCAAACGCATGCTGGCCGAATGCTCAACTGGTTGATGGGTTGGACCATCTTCACCAAGGCCAATAGAGTCATGTGTGAACACATAAATGACGGGCAGTTTCATCAATGCCGACATACGAATCGCATTACGTGCATAGTCAGAGAACACTAAAAATGTTGCACCATAGCCCTTAAAACCGCCATGCAAGGCAATACCGTTAAGCATTGCTGACATAGCAAATTCACGCACGCCAAAGAACAAATAATTACCGTTGGCATCGTCTGGAGTAACGCCTTTTGAACCAGACCAAATCGTATAATTCGAACCGGCCAAGTCCGCAGAACCACCTAATAGCTCTGGCAATTTAGGACCAAAACCTTCGAGTGATTTCAATGAAGCTTTACGACTCGCTAAATCTTCAGCTTTCTCTACTGTTTCAGCGATAAATGCATCAGCTGTGGCTTGCCAATCAGCATGCATTTCACCTTTCATGCGACGAGAATATTCAGCCGCTAGTTCAGGATATGCTTTTTGATAAGCAGCAAACTGTTCATTCCAATCGGATTCTGCTGCTTGGCCACGTGTTTTTGCATCCCAAGCTTGTTTAACTTCTACAGGAACTTCAAATGCAGGATGTTTCCAGCCGAGTTCTTTACGCACTAAATCAATCTCATCAATGCCTAAAGGTGCGCCATGACAATCTTCTTTGCCTTGTTTGTTAGGAGAGCCTTTGCCAATGACTGTCTTACAACAAACCAAAGTAGGCTTGTTACTTTTGCGAGCTTGTTCAATAGCCGCTTTTATTTGATCAGAATCATGACCATCTACACCAGCAATCACATTCCAGCCATAGGCTTCAAAACGTTTTGGCGTATCGTCTGTGAACCAACCTTCAACTTCACCATCTATTGAAATGCCATTGTCATCCCAGAAAGCTACCAGTTTATTCAACTTCAAGGTTCCGGCTAAAGAACAGGCTTCATGTGATATGCCTTCCATCAAACAACCATCACCTAGGAAGGTATAGGTATTGTGATCAACGATAGTGTGTCCATCTTGGTTAAATTGTGCAGCTAATACTTTTTCAGCAATCGCCATGCCCACAGCATTAGTGATACCTTGACCTAAAGGACCAGTCGTTGTTTCTACACCCGGCGTATAACCATATTCAGGATGACCCGGTGTTTTTGAATGCATTTGACGGAAATTCTTAATATCTTCAATCTTGACGTCATAGCCAGTCAAATGCAGCAATGAATAAATCAACATGGATCCATGTCCATTTGAT
>CALKZN010000177.1 GCA_938002995.1 uncultured Arenicellaceae bacterium
CGGAAAATGATTTTGAAACACGCCTTCTGAAATATGTTGAACATCACCTAAACTCCGGCCAAATTGCGTCGCCATTAATTCCGCTTTACGTTTAGCCACTTTAATTGCTTCAATCATCGCTAATTCTTCAGACCCTGCTTCGTCAGACAGACGTGTACTGACACGATTAATCATAGTGACATTTGCCTCTACCAGAGCCTGTAATAAAACAGAGTATTGCGTAAAATCTCGAATAGTCAAAGTAATATTACGACTCATTTGAAAGCCTTTGAATATTCTTTTATCTTGCTGCCATTCATAAGAAGGGTTTGAACGCAGTTGAGCTGACTTGATATCATTATCAGCAATTTTTTGCGCATCTAAAATAGTAAGCACTTGCTGGTATTGCTTATCAAGCACTTGCTTGGCTTCAGCAATTGTCATCTTTGTTGCCATTAGGGTAAATTGCATATCTAACAAATCAGGAGCCAGCTCAACAAAACCATCGCCAACGACGGTTAAGGTATCTGCATTACCCTGGATTGTTTGTCCGGAGCTTACCGCTGACTCTGCTAAGTTAGAGCCTTCAGCTGAAACAGCGCTTTGAATACTATTTTGCGCATTGATTGTTGCACTTAGGGATACGCTCAGTATGAGCAAAAAGAGCGTCGTAATTGTTCTTTGCATAGGCCGTAAAATAATGTTTTTATTGGTTGTGTGTAATAGTATGAATCTAGCAATAAAGATTCCATTGTGAAGCCAGCATTAGGGAATTGTCATATCTAAAAATTCTATTGCAGGATCAATTCATAAATTTACAAAGTGTGAATTTATGAATCACTACTTTTAATCGAAGCTAAACGGATAAAATCATCAACATTTAAGTTTTCAGCTCTCACTTTAGGGTCAATGCCTACTTCTTCTATTTGTTCTACAGAGATTATTTTCTTCAAATTATTCCGCAACGTTTTTCTTCGTTGAGCAAACGATGCTTTGACAATTTCAGCAAACCTAGCAGGGTTTTCTAATTGATTATTTGGCCCTTTCGGTGTCAAACGCAATATAGCTGAATCAATTTTTGGCGCAGGAGTAAATGCACCACTTGGCACCTTAAACAACTTATCGCAATAAAAATGTTGCTGCAGCATCACGCTTAAACGGCCATAAGTCTTATTGTTTGGCGCAGCCACAATGCGATCAACCATTTCTAACTGCAACATCACTACACAATCAAGAACATCATTTGCAGTCAGTAAATTAATAAGAATTTGACTGGAAATATTGTAGGGTAAATTACCAATCACTTTGGTTGGAACACCTTTTGATAGCGTGTTTAAATCAACCTTCAACACATTACCTCGATGAACCGTTAGGTTATCGACTTGATCTGCTCGCGACTGCCAATAGTCAGCTAAAGCATAATCATATTCAATCACGTGTAAATTGCAGCCGGAAGCCAACAATAAATCTGTCAATGCACCGCGACCTGGACCGACCTCAATAACCGTATCGCCTTTCTTTGGAGAAATCGAGGCAACAATACGTTGAATAATCTGTTGGTCATGTAAAAAGTTTTGTCCCAGTGCTTTTTTCGCAGCTTGAAATTCTGTCATATTGTTTTTTACACTCGCTTTAAATTCGCGGATGCCACCATTTGTCGTGCGACTGTTAAAGCGGTTTCTAAACTACCTATATCTGCTTGTCCTGTGCCGACTAAATCATAAGCAGTGCCATGATCTACGGAGGTACGTACGATAGGCAAACCCAGAGTAATGTTGGCGGCTTGCCCAAAACCCTTGAATTTTAAAACAGGTAAGCCTTGATCATGATACATGGCGATGACCGCATCAGCTTGTTGCAGATATTTTTCTTGAAACAATGTATCAGCAGGGTAAGGACCTTGAATATGAATGCCTTGTTCTGCAAGCTCTAATAATGCAGGTTGAATCACATCGATTTCTTCACGGCCTAAATATCCACCTTCTCCTGCATGAGGGTTCAAGCCGCACAGTAATATTTTCGGCGCTTCAATGCCAAACTTGTCATGTAAATCGTCATGAACAATCGTGCAAACAAGTTTGACCAGATCAGATGTAATTGCAGTCGCTACGTCTTTCAAAGGCAAATGCGTTGTCATCAAAGCAACTCTCAAACCTTCTGTTGCCAACATCATCACAGGCAACTGTGCATCCGTTTTTTCGGCAATATACTCAGTATGACCAGTAAATTTAAAACCGGCTTCATTGATCACCGCCTTATTCACAGGGCCAGTTACCATGGCCGAAAATTCGCCACTCAAACAACCTGCAATGGCGCGATCTAAAAACCCCATAGTGAAAAAAGCAGAATGCTCCTCTTCGGTGTCAAAATGTTCAACCCATAATTGTCCTTTTTTTGTTGGTTTTGAATCACCATCAAGCAGTTCTATCTGAACTCCTAATTTCTCAGCACGAAAGGCTAACCAATCAGTATTCGCTAAAACAAGTACATCATCTAAAATATTTTGCTGGCAAGCTTGAATGATAATATCCATACCAATTCCGGCAGGATCACCAGAGGTATATACAATAGGTGCTGTTTTTTTGTTTTGTGAAGTTTTATTAGCCTGAGAGCGCATAACAATATTTTAACAGGCTAGAACCGTGCGCGATGGAATTAAATTGCTATAATCTGAAGAATTCATTTTATAAGACCACTCTTTTCACTAGCTTTTCAATAGATCAAGCAAAACATGAAGTTACACGTCGTTATCCTAGCCGCCGGAAAAGGCACTCGTATGAAGTCGGCATTGCCGAAAGTGTTAGCACCTCTAGCTGCTAAACCTTTGTTATGGCACGTGGTTGAAACAGCTAAAAACTTGGATGCTGCATCGATTAATATCGTGGTTGGACATGGTGCAGAACATGTCAAAAAGGCCTTTGCTGATGAAGCGATTAATTGGTACCTACAAACGGAACAAAACGGTACAGGACATGCGGTAAAACAAGGCATTCCTGATCTGCCTGACGAAGATGTCGCTTTAGTTTTATATGGTGATGTTCCTCTGATCGGTCAACAAACATTAACGTCATTAACTGACGGTTTGGCAAAACATGATCTCGCCGTCTTAACTGCTATTTTAGATAATCCAATCGGTTATGGACGAATCCTTCGCGATCAAAAAAATAAGCTCAGTGGCATAGTTGAGCAAAAAGATGCTAATGAAACTCAAAAGGCCATCACCGAAATCAATACAGGCATCTTGGCGGCAAATGTTGGCAAGCTCAAACAGTGGCTATCTGCCTTGAGTACAGATAATGCCCAAGGAGAGGAATATCTAACTGATATTGTGAGTATTGCCTATCAACAAAACGAACACATTTTTGCTTCTCAACCGCAGAGTATTGATGAAATTAATGGCGTCAATTCAAAAGTTGAACTTGCTACCATTGAAAGACGTTTTCAACAAATTCAAGCCAAACAATGTTTGCAACAAGGTTTAACTATTGTTGATCCAAGTCGCTTCGATCTACGTGGAAAACTATCTTTTGGCCAAGATTGCTTGATTGATATCAATACGATTTTCAATGGCAATGTTACTCTAGGCGACAATGTCATTATTCATGCAAACTGCGTATTATCTGATTGTGAAATCGACGACAACACCGTGATTCATCCCAATACAGTACTTGAAAGTTGTCAAATTGGTGCTGATGCCAATATTGGCCCATTTGCACGTATTAGACCTGGCACCTCATTGGCAGATGAAACTCGCATTGGAAATTTCGTTGAATTAAAAAATACACAGCTTGGTACTGGTAGCAAAGTGAATCATTTAAGTTATGTCGGCGACAGTCAGGTTGGCGAAAATACCAATATTGGCGCTGGAGTGATTACCTGTAATTACGATGGCGCAAATAAACATAAAACGGTGATTGGCAGTAATGCCTTTATTGGTTCAAACGCGCAGTTAGTTGCCCCCATCAAAATTGAAGATGGAGCCACCATTGCTGCAGGCTCAACGATTACTCAAAAGGTTCCTGAAAAGCATTTAGCTGTCGCGCGCAGCAAGCAAAGAAATATTGCTGATTGGAATCGACCAAAGAAAAATAAATAATCCATTAAAGCTTCATTTAACATTTAGGAAAGCAAAATTATGTGTGGAATTGTCGGTGCAATCGCAAATAGAGATATTACTCCAGTCTTAATTGATGGACTCAAACGTATGGAATATCGAGGCTATGATTCAGCTGGTTTAGCAGTGCTCAACTCTGAACGACAAATAGCTCGTGAGAGAAGTACAGGCCGTGTCGCTAGCTTAGAAAGCTTAGTCAAAGAATCAAACCTTTCTGGCAATATCGGGATCGCCCATACGCGTTGGGCCACTCATGGTAAACCTTCTGTTGATAATGCCCACCCACACATTTCAAAGGGGAGTGTTTCTGTGGTGCATAATGGCATCATCGAAAATCATGAAGAACTGCGTCGTCAACAATTAGCCAAAGGCTATAAATTTACTTCAGAGACAGATAGCGAAGTCATAGTTCATCAAATTGAGTTTCATTTAAAAGATTCAGACAATCTTTGTGAGGCCGTTCAAAAAACCGTTGCTGAACTAGAGGGTGCTTATGCCCTTGGTGTGATTTGTCGCAATAACCCTAACACCTTAGTTGTCACACGCCGTGGCGCACCTTTAGTCATTGGTTTTGGCAAAGACGAAACCTTCATTGCTTCAGATATGTCCGCTTTGATTTCAGTGGTGCGCGAATACTGTGTTCTAGAAGAAGGTGATATCGCTACAGTACGCACCGGCAAAACCACCATATATAACGAACATGGAACAGAAGTAGAACGAGAACGTTTGACTAGCTCTCTGAGCAGCGATGATGCAGAACTCGGTGACTATCGTTATTTCATGGAGAAAGAAATTCATGAACAAACACGTTCAATCACAGAAACCCTAGAAGGCCGCATTGGTAAAGACAGTATTTTGGAATTAGCCTTTGGGCCTGAAGCAAGACCAATTTTAAATGACACACAAGAAATCAAATTAGTTGCCTGTGGGACCAGTTATCATGCGGCTTGTGTTGCACGCTATTGGTTTGAAGAATTTGGTTTCAAAACAGATGTGGAAGTCGCCAGTGAATTTCGCTATCGCACACCTGTGGTCAATCCGAAAACCTTATTTATCACCATCTCTCAGTCAGGTGAAACTGCAGACACACTAGCAGCATTGCAATATGCAAAAAAACTTGGCTTTGCTCATTCTTTATGTATTTGTAACGTCCCAGAAAGCTCCTTGGTCAGACAAAGCGATTTGGCAATTATGACTCATGCTGGACCTGAAATTGGCGTTGCTTCAACCAAGGCATTCACGACTCAATTGGTTGCTTTATTGATGCTTGCGATTGCCTTAAGAAGCCGACGTTGTGCAGGTGATGGTTGTGACCAACAACAATTAGACCTAGTCAATGAATTACGCACTCTACCAGCCAAAATCGATGACGCCTTGCAAAATGAAGCGCTTATCGAACAAGTTGCTAAGCAATTTGAAGATAAGAATCATGCATTATTCTTGGGCCGCGGTGCACATTATCCAATCGCAATGGAAGGCGCACTTAAGCTCAAAGAAATTTCTTATATCCATGCGGAAGCTTACGCAGCAGGCGAGCTCAAACATGGTCCTCTAGCATTAGTCGATGAAAATATGCCTGTTGTTGTTGTTGCCCCTAACGACACATTACTTGAAAAACTTAAATCAAACATCGAAGAAGTACGTGCCCGTGGCGGTCGTATGATCGTGTTTGCAGATCCCGCTTCTGGCTTAAAGACTGATGAGGATGAAGGGATGACGGTAATCAATATCGCACCCGTCAATAGCTATATTGCGCCGATAATTTATACCATTCCTTTGCAGTTATTATCTTTTCATGTTGCCTTGATCAAAGGAACTGATGTAGATAAACCACGTAACTTGGCAAAATCCGTAACGGTTGAATAAAGGCGTAGCCTGTACCTATAATAATAGCGATAAAACAATGGATGTCAGCCACATTTTTGATCAACTCAATGATGCACAACGTGAAGCAGTTGCATTAGAACCTCGACCTGCTCTGGTATTAGCCGGCGCGGGTAGCGGCAAGACGCGGGTATTGACGTCACGTGTAACTTTCTTAGTACAACTCCATAATGTATCGCCGCTGTCTATTTTAGCGGTCACCTTCACCAATAAAGCCGCTCGCGAAATGCGTGAACGTATTGAAGCTCAACTGGGATTCCCGGTTGGCGGCATGTGGATGGGAACATTTCATGGTCTGGCACATCGCTTATTACGCCAGCATTATGAAGAAGCTAACTTACCCCAAGGTTTTCAAATTCTCGACAGCGATGATCAGCAACGTTTGATCAAACGTGTCCTTAAAGAAATCGATCTCGATGAAGCTTATTGGCCACCCAAGCAAGCGCAATGGTTCATTAATCATCATAAAGAAGAAGGCCGCCGGGCTAATCAAGTGCAAATCAGTCCCGACCCACAACAACAAACAATGTTGTCGATTTATAAACAATATGAACAATTATGCCAACGATTAGGCTTGGTTGATTTCACTGAATTGTTATTGCGTGCATTTGAATTGATGAAAAACAATGAGCAATTACGCACACACTATCAACAACGCTTTGAACACATTTTGGTCGATGAGTTTCAGGACACGAACTCCATTCAATATGAATGGTTGAAACTATTTGCTGCGCCACAGAATAATATTTTCGTAGTCGGTGATGATGATCAGTCTATTTATGGTTGGCGTGGTGCAAAAGTTGAAAATATTTTGCAATTTGAGAAAGATTTTAAAGAAAGCAAAGTCATTCGCCTTGAACAAAATTATCGTTCAACCAGCAATATTTTGAATGCTGCAAATGCGGTTATTGCAAATAATGACCAACGCCTAGGAAAACAATTGTGGACGGACAGTGGTGATGGCGAACCGGTGAAATTATTCACCGCATACAACGAGACTGAAGAAGCTCGTTTTGTCATCAACCAAATCAGTAAATGGGTTGATGATGGCGGTTCACGCAGTGAAGTCGCAATTTTATATCGATCCAATGCACAATCACGCGCCTTTGAAGAAAGCCTACTCAGCGCAGGTATGCCATATCGAGTTTATGGTGGGTTACGCTTCTTTGAACGAGCAGAAATCAAACATGCTTTAGCGTATTTACGCTTGGCGGATAATCATGCCGATGATCCTTCGTTTGAACGTATCGTCAACTTTCCCACCCGCGGAATTGGCGACAAAACAATTGATCAAATCCGTGAGTATGCTCGGGCTAACTCCATTAGCCTATGGGATGCTAGCTGTCAGTTAGTGACACAAAACCAACTCACTAGTCGAGCCAAGACAGCATTATCAAAATTTGTTGATTTAATTCAAGCCTTAGAAGAACAAATGTTCGAACAAGAGTTACATGAGCAGATTGATATCATGTTGGATTTGAGCACTTTGATCGCACATTTTGAAAAAGAGCGCGGCGAAAAAGCCGCCGCCCGCGTTGAAAACTTACAAGAACTCATCACTGCAGCTCGCAATTTCGAACACCCTGAAGAAGACGATTTACCAGCTCTAGCTTCTTTCTTAGCGCATGCTTCGCTAGAAGCAGGTGAAGGCCAAGCAGAGGAATGGGAAGACTGTGTACAGCTTATGAGTTTGCATACCGCCAAGGGTTTAGAATTTCCATTAGTCTTTTTAACTGGCCTTGAAGATGGTCTGTTTCCACATCAACGGACACTAGATGAAGCGGGTGATGGGCTCCAAGAAGAGCGCAGACTTTGTTATGTTGGGATGACACGTGCCATGCAGCAGTTATACTTAACTTATGCAGAAATTCGCCGCTTATATGGTAAGGAAAACTACACGTCTCCTTCACGATTTTTAAGCGAAATTCCTGACGAATATATACAGCAAATTCGTGTTGAAAATCGTTTTAGCCTACACGACCCCTACAATTCAAATAATAGGCAGGGCGTGGGTAGTAACTTTAATATTGGCTCACATATGGTAGATGTCGATGCCAAACATGATTCTGGGGTCGCTGTGGGCTCTAACGTCACTCACCCGAAATTTGGTGATGGCATGGTGACCAATTTGGAAGGCCAAGGTGAATATGCCCGGGTGGAAGTAAACTTTACTGAAGCTGGGAGCAAGTGGTTAGTCTTGGCTTATGCCAATTTAACTTTAGTGTGAGAAATACCGTTATCGAGTATCTTTACTCTCAGCTAGAACTTTCATTTTCTCCATCACTAACTTCAAATCTTTTTTAAAAGAACCTGCGAGTAATCGATAGTAAACACTTTTCAAACCGCCTTTAAAATTCACTTCATGAGTGAAAATTGTTTTTCCTTCAGGGCTACTTTCAAAATAACGTTGTAAATGCACAGTTTGCCACAGCGGTAACTTTAAGACTTCCGTAAACGATACACCAGCCTCAACCTTTGTCAGGATAAATTTAGTTTTCGGCGCACCTTTACCTTTCACATAACCGCTTGATCCCACTTCGAAGGGCATGTCATCCACTAAAAAAGAATATTCGAGCCGCTCATCAAACTGCTTCCAGTTTTTTACATCTGCCCACATTGACCATATTATTGCTTTTGAAGCTGTCGTTTCTATAGACAGCTTCATTGAATAATCATCGAATTCAACAACATCAATAGCTTTGACTGAGGCCGTTAGCAAAAGCGTTAAAAATATCGACATGAAAAATACCTTAAAGGAGCAAAGGAAAATTTTCATCGTCATGTTCTTAACTCGACTTTTTCGGTTTAGGGGATTTTTTTGCTTTTGGATTAAAATCCAGTGCTAGTTGCAACCAATCAGCAAGTTCATCTTCATCATCAAAAGCCTCAGCATCAACGAAAATAAAGCTTTTCATTGGAGTGCCGGTAAAGTCCATTTCTCTGGCTCCATATCTACTCAACATTACTTCATAATCATCAGGATCAATACGTAACATTAACCTCGCCTCACCAGAGCCTTTGTCTGTATCAAGACCAAAACACATCTTCTCGTTGACCATATAAACCAAACCACCAAACATCCGTTTGTGTTCATACATAACGCCTTTATCTAATAAAATGCGATCAATGGTTTCTGCAAAATATTCGTCGTAAGCCATGGGGCAATTATTCGGTATTAAGGTATAGAATGGGGCTTCATTAATTTATAATCATTAGTGACTGTCTTAATCATGCAACAATCTCATTACTCAGGCAAACACATCTAACCTTATCAAAACTATGACTGCAGAAACAACCAATATCAGCTGTCCTAGCTGTCAATCGACTAATCGCATACCCACTAATCGCTTGGCTGACAAACCAAAATGTGGCAAATGTAAATCAAACTTATTTTCAGGTAAATCGCAGGAACTGACCGCAGCAAATGTTGGCGTGATTCTCAATCATAATGAAATTCCTGTCTTGGTTGATTGTTGGGCTCCTTGGTGTGGTCCGTGTAAAAGCTTTGGTCCAATCTTTGAAAAAGCCGCTGGCGAATTAGAACCTCAATTGCGCTTTGCAAAACTCAATACAGAACAAGAAGGTAGTCTTGCGACACGCTGGCAGATTCGATCGATACCGACGTTAATTTTATTCAAAAACGGTAAAGAAACAGCTCGAATTTCGGGGGCTTTATCACTTGCTCAGTTAAAAAAATGGATCAATGAACAGTAATAAAAAAAGCAATTGAACTCATGAGCGTAGAATCGCCACACCAACAAGTTGTTAACTTTAATGCTGGCGGCGCTGAAGACCGACTTTTATTAGGTATTCTTCTGATTGCTTTAGGAGAAACGTGTTTTGTCTTTATGGGGGTTTTTGTCCGTCAGGCATCTGCTGAAATTCCATTAGTACAAATCATGTTTTTTCGGAACTTTTTTGCATTATTTTTTATTGGATATCTTGTTAGTAGAATTGGTTTAGATACGCTCAAAAGCGAAAAAAATATTCTGCACTTATCACGAGCATTAGTTGGACTAACCTCCATGTACCTAATGGTCTATAGCTTCTCACACTTAAAACTCACCGAAGCAACTCTCCTCAAAGCAACCTCGCCAATCATGATCCCATTTGTTGCTTGGTTAGTGCTCAAAGAACGATTAGGTACATTAACTTGGATTGCCATATTTTTGGCATTTGCTGGAGTATTTACAATTGTTGCTCCCTCGGGTTTAGATTTAACCGCAAATGTAGGTTTCCTTGCAGGCTTAACATCGGCAATGTTAGCGAGTCTGGCCAAAGTCATTGTTAGAAAATTAGGCACAACCGAACCCAGTGAGGTTATCGTTTTTTACTTTGCCTTCTACGGCACATTGATCACAGCTCCATTGTGTTTTGTATTTTGGCAAAAAATGAGCCCACTTATGTGGGCTTTAGTTATCCTTTGTGCCATTGCCGCCAGTGCAGGACAATTACTCGTCACTAAAGCCTACACGATTGCAAAGGCCGGCAGAGTTGGCATGTTCAGTTATGTGTCTATGCCTATCGCCGGAATATTAGGTTGGCTTATATGGTCTGAACAAATTTCAACCACCTTGCTGATAGGTTCTTCCATGATAGTTATTGCTGGCTATTTAAACTATCGAGAGTTTAAAGCCTCGGTAGCTCAACCTCAAACAAAGACACAATCGCAAAAATAAGTGTCAACCCTGCTGAGATTGTTGTGTAGCAGCTTCATCATTGAATTTGTCTTTGAACTGTCTAAATAAAGAAACAACTTTGGTTCGTCGTTGCTCAATTTGTTCTAATTGAACATTTAATTGCCTGATATCAGCTTCTGTTGATTTAATACGCAAATCGTTATCAGTAAGTAACAACTTAGACTTTCCTGCATTTGACGATGTGTCTTCAGATAAAATTTGTTGTTTCTTTTGTAAGCCTTCCAAGAAGGTTTCTTTGTCGGCAATTTCTGCTTCAGTATCAGTTTTCAAGCGCTCAAAACGATTTTCAACATCTTGCTCAGTTGTATAGGGTTTCAAAATTGTCCTTAATTCGGATATTAAATATTCCGTTTTATTAAGCACCCTCAGTTCTAATCGCGTTAATTCTTTTTCTGAAGCATTTTCAGTTTGAGTAGAAGCAGGCGTTTTAACACGCTCTTTGACAGCTTGAATATCCGCTTCATTTTTACAGACTTTATTTAGATTATTCCCGTAATGCCATTTACCTTGAGCATCTTGGCATTTTTGAACTTTGGCATGCGCTGAGGAAAGTACTGACAGGTTTACCGCTTGACCTAGCAATAACAGCACAGAAACGGTGAGTGTTTTTTTTATCATTTTGTGTCACCTAAACTAAATAAGAATGATTGATAGCAAACATTATATAAAATTTATTGGATTTTCATTTTGTCTGCTAAGAATAAGATATGTCACACCTACAAAGCAATAAGTTAACGTCAATTAACGATTTTGAAGTTAAATTCTTATTATAACGTTCTTTTAACCCATCCAAAAGGACAAGGCCATAAAGTGTGATTTATTCCTTTTAGCTTTTTTCATCTGTTTTAATAAACTGCTAAATAATAGTTTTATTTCTTTGTCACAACTATAAACAATATTACCTGCTGAACAGACACTAATGCTCCGCCTTGCACGTTCCCAATGTGTTTTGTTAATGCCTTTCAACACTTTTGTAGTTCTCAAAATTGCAGCCGGTAATTCAGAATTGGGGATTAACATATTGCCATACACACCAGGTAACTCTTCATTAGCACGCAGGCCTAAAGCATAAATTAATACCGCATAAGGTTGATTATCATAACCTTCCCAGCTCAAAACGTTCTGTTCTGTTAAGGGAAGTTGTAGGGCAATATCATGAACAGCTTCTATCCGAAAAGCATTTTCAAAATCAATATAGTTGTTACCTTCAATATAGCCGTTTTGATATTGATCTAAACCTTTCTTATCAGGAGGTAACTGATCTGGCGAGATAAATTTTGGCAAAATATCGAGAGGATTTTGCTGGAAAATTTTAATAGCATTTTCTTGCGCGTCAGTTCTTTCAGGCGCTTTAATAACGTCTTTTAACTTTGCATGAGCTTGATTAAATTCTGTGTCATTAAAACCACACATCAACCAATGAAAATCACAACCCATAATATAAACTCCTCAAAAGTTACCTGAGTCATTAATATGCGGATTATATTCTAAGCAGACCGCTATAAGTAATGCTAAAAAGTGCTCTTCATCACGGATTACCAAGTGAAATTTTTTACTATTTACATTATTTTTTTCAAATTCCGTAACACGAGTATTTTTCTTAAAAAAATCACCGCCACCAAGATCAAAAAATTGTACGCCTGTTTTCTGGTAAAAAAGTTCAGTTGTTAGCGGCCCCTGACATAATTGATAGCATTTTCCATCGACATTTAAATCAAATTTCATTCGCCACCAACTACGTCTTTTTAACGTCCCAATAATCTTCGCATTTTGATTTATAAGCGTAGAAGAATGCGAGAATAACTTACTAGTAAAATAGTATTGTTCATTCTGAGAAATTATTTTTAAACCTTTCGAGGCTTGCGTGATTTCAAATTGCATAACCATTATTTATACATGCCATTCTCGCCATTGTTTTAACAATGGGAAATATATCCCTAACTTAATTTTTCTATTTTCCAACTGTTTAAACGCATTTGCATAACGTTCCAATTGGGCTCTATAACCTCGCTCTTCAATCTGAAGGTCAATAAATGCGTCCACATCACTTTCGAAATGTGTGGTTGATTTATAGTCAATAATCCAGCGAACATCATCTTTATCAATAAATGTTCTGTCAATGCGGTGATGTTTTACCCCGTCGCTATCAGCTGTGCTAATCGCATATTCATTGTGTATTTGCCTGTGACTAGGCTCAGCAAATATCCACTGCGCGCGAGGGTCTTTTTGCATATTCCGAATCGCAATACTCATTCTTTTGATGGAAGAATCAATTTGCTGTGACTCTAAGCGCATAGATTGAAACTCTGCTCGCCAACATTGCTTTTGTTGATCATCAATATTGAAACCAACCATACTATCGCCATGGTGCTCAAGCCAATTATGTAAAACAATGCCCGTAGCCTGTGCGGTATAACTTGCCCATTCATAGGCAATTTCTTTTTCCAACTTTTTTGCTTGTTGTCTCTGCGGGTGCTGCCAATCAATATCCTTTTCTTGCTGCAAAATAAAATTTTCTGGCAAACGGTACAGCGTTTGATCAGGAGCACTTGGCAACATCGAATCCATTTCATCATCTTTGAAATCAAGAGAAAATTCATCTTTTACTTGCTCCCAAACACCTTGAATCAATGAATTTTTTAAGTTTCTGGCTTTTAAGTCACCCGTTTTTTTATCATGCTGAAAGACTCCAGATATATGTAAATGTGTCTCCGCACGCGTGCATGCAACATACAACAAACGCAATTGCTCATTTGCTTCACGTTGTTTTTCGAGCATTTTCAGATAATTGTAGTGAGTGTTTTTTTCCTTATTACTATCCAAAGCTGCAAGCAACAAATGCTCTTGGCCACTGGCATCAATCACTTCTGCCCAACGCAAAATATCTTTGTCTTGATTCGCACCTTTGCGCGTTAAGCTAGGCAAAATAACTGTGTCATATTGTAAGCCTTTGGATTTATGCATCGTTGAAACGATGACTTGCGATTGAGCTGAAGTAGAAGACGATTCAGACTCATCACTGGAGATATTCGTTTGTGCATAAAGCCCCTTGAGTGAGACTTCAAGATCACTGATTTTTTCAATATCTCCGCCTTCTTCTAGGTCACGAATCAGGCCCCAAACAACAGATAAATCGTCTACAACAATATTGTTGGTGTTTTGCAAACAGGCTTCACCGCCTAATTGTTGCCAAGTCCATTGCACCAATGCTGCTAGGGGCACTTGTTGTTTTTGTTGTAATACCGTTTGCATGATTTTACAAAATTTTGCGACTCGCTGCCTACCTTCTGCAGACAATCTAGCCAATCGTTGAGAGTTCTGCAGCCTTTGCCAAACAATCGCTTCTTTACCCTCAGTTAAGGCAGTGATATCCGCCAGACGAAGACCTACAAAAGGTCCACGTAACACACTAAGCCAAGCGACTTTATCATCTAAGCGAATAATAGCTTTGCACAAACTCACTACATCCAATACTTCCTGAGTAGTATCAAGAGGGTTTATATCCACACCAGTAAAAGGGATCTTAGCCGCTTGTAAAGCGGGCAAAATAGGCGCCAGTTGGGGACGACTACGCACTAGAATTGCGATTTTTTGATCACCTCTCTCTAATGCTTTTTTGACCAGGGAAACTATATGTTCAGCTTCCGTTTCTTGATCATGAAAAGCCGCAAATTGCGGCCCTTGTCCCTGAGCTTTATGGCTACTAGAAGGGCTGTATTTAATGGCACCATTACTTTCATTATTTTCCAAAGGGAAACTATGAGTGAACACACTATTAAACCAATCAACCAGAGTTTTTTTAGAACGAAAGTTTTCAGTTAATATTAAAGAGTTTAATTGAACATCATTAATCGCCCCGCGACCCTCTGCAAGTTTGACGAATAAACCCACGTCAGCTTCTCGGAAACGATAAATGGATTGCATCGGGTCACCCACCAAAAACAAGCTGCGGCCATCACCATATTGCCAGCCTTTGGTCAGATTTTCTAACAATGTAAATTGCGAATGCGAGGTATCTTGAAATTCGTCAACGAGAATATGTTGAATTTGATAATCCATACGCAAAGCCAAATCAGTCGGTTGGCCTAAGTCTTGAAGCGCCCGATTTGCACGCAATGCCACCTCGCTAAAATCACACTCTTTGGTGTTATGAAAACGTAGCTGTAGGTGTGACAACAAACGACGTAATACTTTTTCTAGTACTAAAATTTTCTGCCATTGTTCGTCACTGAAAGTTGCTGGAGGGATATTATTTAATTGAATGAGCTGATCAACAAACTCAGGATGACTATCCAAGTCATTCAACAATGCTATAAATTGGTCTTTTTCTGGTGTTTTAGGTAGAAAGCCAATCGTTTTAGTGACACCTCGTGGAGAGCGGACCGTACCAGCAGTTGTGATCAAAAAATCCCTCACTCCTAGCCACAAATTTATATCTGCAAAGTCGGCTCGAGGAAAACGCTTTTCATCAAGAAAAGCATTTGATGGAAATTCTAATTTTTTAGGATTACGCTCACGTGGCGCTTTTTGCATTTCTTCATAAACACGATTCTCAGCACCAAAATGTGCAAGTTCAACAATCGTGTCCTTCGCATGTATCGGCACAGAATCAGCCAGTTTTGTGAGTATTTCCTCATTAATCCCTCTCCAAGTATTTTCAAATTCTGCGCGAGAATGTTGAATATCTTTGCCAAGAAAATGTCTTAACCATTGATCTCTACGACCAAGCATAGGTTTTAACAAGGTTCTAGCTTGGCGAAAATTATTATCTAATGAAAGCAATAATTCTTGCAGTGCAGGGTAGATGTCACTGTTTTCATCAACTAATTCAATCAGTAATTGTTCGACCGCATATTGAAAATGACCATCGGCATTGTCAGTTGTATTTGGTCTGTCTCCCAAACGACTGAGCCATGGCATGCTCGAAACTAAGCGCGCACACAATGCATCAATGGTTTCGATATTCAATCGATGTGGCATGTCTAATAATCGCCAATCATTTTGATTATCATTGAGCAAAACTGCTTTAGCTAAATTCAGACCTTGTTGTTCAAAAAAATCTTCGCTACTTTTATTTTGATCTGCAGCTTGTAATAACTCAAGCAAGCGATCTCGCATTTCTTTGGCGGCTTTTTTGGTAAATGTGATTGCAAGCACTTCTTCCGGGCGTTTGGCAATTGCTAGCAATTTGAGCATTCGGTAAACCAAGATGCCTGTCTTACCTGAACCAGCCGGCGCTTGCACAATCCAAGATTGTTCGATGTCTAAGGCCAGCTCTCGTTGCTGAAAATCAGTTGGCTGACTCATAGTGAGTCTCCTTCTGACATATCAGCTGACTGACCACTTTGCGCTTGAAGTTGATTGATACGGCACAAGCTCTGTAAATCACAATACTGACAAGGCTTGGCTTTGGATGGATCAACAACGGCTTGTCCTTCAAGAAATTCGGCAGCCAAATGATGGAGATTATCATTCCATTCTTGCAATTGTTCAGCCCATGTTTTTTTATCTCTTGAGTTAAGGCTGGTCTTAAAACCTAGGCCTATGCCTTCGAGTTCTGTCACCCCCGTTAATGCGCATTGATCCGTTTTGAGTTTGCCAAAGGCAATGCCTTTGATCTTGTAGTCCGTGTGTCGATCCAAGGCTAATGCGTAGAGTGGCATTTGTGGATTCTTAGGACGTTCGCCATTCCACGCACTCGTCTCTGCTTGACCTGTTTTATAATCAATAATCAAACAATCACCACTATCGGTTTGATCAATTCGATCAATAACTAGCTGAATAGGAATTCCTCCAAATTCACTTTTGATCGGTTTCTCCCTGCCGATAACCGTATAGGGTAAAAAGCGCTGTTCTTGCTCTAAAATAAACCATTCTAATAACAATTGTTTGAGTCTAGGTTTTTCTAGTTTCAATAAACGTTGTCGATCAAATTGGAAACGAGAATTGGGTTGCTCAATATATGCCTCTACATGTCTGTCAATGAGGCTTGTCAACTCTTGTTCGCCTAGGCGATTTAATGATGAAAACGATTGCAGTTCTTTCCAAATATTATCCAGTAACGCATGCACAACCGTGCCGGCATCACGTGCATCTAAACCAAATTCAGGTTCTTCATCATTTTGACGTAACAAACGATGTTCTACATACGCTTTGAATGGGCACTGTGATTGGTTTTCAAACACTTGAGAGCCGCCTTTGATATTGGCAGACTGTAAACACTCTAGACCGACTGTGTCTGTGTAGTGTTCTAATTGGATTGTGCTCTCTTTACTTTCGTTGATAGGCACAGATGTAAAGTGTTGTTCACGTAATAATGCAGTGACGCTATACTCACCATCAAGCTGCTGAGTTGCATAGCTCACCTCAATTTGCTTGCCACCCGCCATCAAACTATTTAATTTATTATTTTCATAAATGAATTCAGTATTTTTATCTGCAAAAGGATAAGCTTGTTCATGCAATGCAGAACTGGGAATAAAAGGATCCGGACTCATCGGCGGTGGATAAGCTTCATGCATACCAGTCACAAATAAGTAATCGACGTTTTGACCAATGCCTTCTAATACTCCTGAAATCAAAATCGGTTCATCTTTGGCTTGGCGCATATAGACTTTGTCTTTGCATAAAGAATTCAAGGCTAACAATGCTCTTGATAAACCGGTTTTTCCTTGAACTAAATCATGGCCAACAAAGATTTCCAATGTTTCCAACCAGCTTTCATGCGCCTGATAATGCCAGCTATCTAAGTCATTTTCAGACCATTCAAGCAAGCTCAGCCATTGTGAAAAAATCGTCTGCCAATGCCGTGCAGAATGAAGTGTACTTTCGCCAGTAAACATCGATTTCTTAAACTCAATAAGTTGTTCGATGTAATCATGCGTTGAGTGCGCTTCTGGTAAGGCCTCTCGACAGATCAAAAGAACATCTTCCCAACTGAGCCAAGCACTTCGCCCTTTCTTTATTACTCGGTCTAAACGAACTAAATTGTCAGCCTGTTTTTGTTGATGTTCTGGATGACTTAATTGTTGACGAAAAGGCCACCATTCAGACATCAATAAAGATTGTAGAGTTTGGTATGAAAATGTGTTTTTCAATAACTCTAATGCCGTTAACATCGCATGGATATAGGCAATTTTATTTAATGGCTGCCCCAAGCTAAACCGATAAACCAAATCTTGTTGCTGACATTGCAGCGGCGATAAATTGGGATAGAACACTGAACGCGCAACTTGTTCAACCCGCGCACGCTGTTCTGACAGTGAAGGAATAACAATACCGATCCGTGTATGCGCATTTTTTTCCATCAAGTGACGAGCTCGTTGGAAAATTGTTCGCCATTCCTGATCTTCTTGTTGATAACATTTATAGCTTATTTGTTGTTGTTCAACTCCCTGAGACTTCGCATCCGTCATTGATTGCTCTTTGACTGCAATACCGCGAGCTTGACAAGTATCAATATGTATTTTCTGCTGACTTGTCACAAGGTCAAAATAAGCAAATACCATCTGCGTTGGCAGGCCGCTTAAACTATCTGTTTTATTGATTAATAGGCTTTCAATTTGCGGCGAGTCAATCCAATTTTTTTCATCTAATCGACGTTGATATGCTTGGCACCATTTTGCAAAAGCGATTGAATCTAAATCATCGCGTTGTTGCATAGCATGGATATCGATTCTCCATTTGTGGGCTAACTTCCAGCTTCGTTGCACCACACTTGCTGTTTGCTGTTCATTCAAAAGCAACAATTCAACATCATCTTTTTTTGCTGCCGTGATCGTTTGTTGCCAAACTAAAAATGCTTGCGCATTATCAAGACGAATATAAGCTTTATCAAAATTTTGCTTGTTGGCATGCCACAATTGTTCAATATAGTCTTCCCAGACCAAGATTTGCGGCGTCAGCCAAGCACTGTGTCCCGCTGCTATTTGTTGCTCCGCATAGCGCTTTGATAAGCTATGTTGCAAACCTCTTGTGGGAACCAATACTACCGTGCTTGGTGATATGTTTTTAAGCCATTCCATTGAACAAGTTTACTTGACGAAAAAAAACGGCGCTAGAAAAACTAGCGCCGTTTTTAAGAAAGCTTTATTTTGAAACTTTTGGATTAGTTCAAACCAGACATATAAACAGATAAAGCCTTGATTTGTTGCTCTGACAAAGCAAAAGCAATGCTATACATCATTTCATTGTAACCTTTACGCTCGCCTTTCTTGAACGACAATAATTGTGCTTCTAAATACGCTTGTTTTTGACCTGCAACACTAGGAAAATGTTTAGGAATGCCTTTGCCTGAAGCACCGTGACAACTCATACAAGATGCAATTTGACGTTCAGCAAAACCACCTTTAAAAATTTTCTCTCCTTGAGTAGCTAATTCAACTTGATCTTCAGAAATCGAACCTTGAGCCGGAGTTAAAGAAGCATAGTAAGCATCTAAATCAGCCATATCTTCTGGTGTTAGTCCTGCAGAAAACCCAGCCATAGTCGCATTTTTACGCTCGCCTGATTTAAAGGCAGCTAATTGGCTAGCGATATAACTTGGAACTTGACCGGCTAAATTTGGCCATTGTGGGCTTGCCGAAATACCTTCAGCACCATGGCAGCCTGCACATGTAGCAGCTTTTTCTTTCCCCGCAGCGGCATCACCTTTGGCAAATACAGGAGAGACCATAACCATTGCTAAAGAGATTATGATTGCTTTATAAAAATTCGTATTCATCATAGTTCCAGAGCCTCCTTCAGCTCTTTTGTTCTAATTCAATCTATGCCATCAGATAGATTGACTTTTATTAATGCCAATTCAGTCGGCTTTATAACACGACAACAGGCTAGCGACAACAATCATGACATATTTAACCCACGTAAACCTTAGCATCAATGTTAAAATAATAACTTATCCTCAAATTCAA
>CALKZN010000178.1 GCA_938002995.1 uncultured Arenicellaceae bacterium
ACTGAGTCGGGTGTGAGAGAAGCGGCTCAAGGCGATGAAGATGGTGGGCCAACTAGTTTAAAAATTACAGCCGATGAGAGAACTAATTCTCTTATTGTGACAACAACAAAATCTAATATGGTGGCAATTAAAGCCTTAATTGCTGAACTAGATAAGCCTATTCGTCAAGTAATGGTAGAAACTCGAATTGTAGATGCAAGTGATACGTTTAGTCGAGAGTTAGGCGCTAGACTTGGTTTTACTCGATTAACTGAAAATGCCAGAGGTTTAGGTAGTGGAAGTAATTTAGGTAATACAGCCGTTTCAGGTGGTCTTGGAGGTACTGATGCTGCTCAACAATCATTGTTAGGCGGAGGTAATGTATTTCAATCTAGCAACCCTAATAATCTCAATGTGGATTTAGGTGCAAATGGTATTAATAATCAAGCTCCAGCATCCTATGCATTTTCATTATTTAGGGCTGGTACAGGCTTTGCAAACATTATTAATCTAGAATTATCTGCTTTAGAAGCAGAGGGTCAAGGTAAAATTGTATCAAGTCCTAGATTAGTTACGTCTAATCAGAAAACAGCAACAATTACTACAGGGACCACAAGATTTGTTACTGTTGGAATTTCTGATAATGGGACTCCTATTACTGAAACACGTGATGCTTTATTGGGTTTAAGAGTAACTCCTCAGATTAGCCCAGATGATAATATTATTCTTGATGTAGTTGTAACTCAAGATTTCTTCGAAGGGAATGATGCAATAAGAAGAAATAATATTGTGACTCAAGTGACTGTTGAAAATGGTGAAACTATTATTATTGGTGGTATCTATCAAGAACAGCAAGTTAGCAGTGTGACAAAAGTTCCATTACTAGGTGATATCCCAATACTGGGTAATTTATTTAAGCAAAGGTCTAAGCAGAACAATCGTACTGAGTTACTTATCTTTTTGACACCAAAAATTATTGATGGTGCAGTTGATTTAAATTAATTTACGATTGCTAGGTTTTATTGCTTGTGTTAGCTGTAAGAGGCAATAACGTCGTACTCGTTGGTTTAATGGGTGCTGGCAAGTCTACCGTAGGACGGGAGCTTGCCAGTTATCTAGGTTTTAGTTTTATTGATACTGATGATGAGCTCGAGCGTCGAATGGGCGTCACCATCCCAGTCATATTTGATGTTGAAGGAGAAGAAGGTTTTCGCTTGCGAGAAGCAAAAGTCATTGCAGATATGCCTGATCAGAAAAATTCTGTTATATCTACAGGTGGTGGAGTTGTTTTAAGGTCTGAAAATAAGGAATATTTAAAGAGCGCAGGAAAAATTGTTTACTTATCTGCTAGTGCTGACATTCTATATAACAGAACTAAAAATAGTAAAAAACGACCCTTACTACAAAAAACTGATATTAAGAAAACCATAGAAAAATTATTATCTGAACGCGAAGATTTATATCGAGATGTAGCGGATATCATTATAGAAAGTGGAAAATGGTCGCCAAAAGAAATGGCGAAAAAAATTGCAGAAAGACTCTAACCCTTCTTTTTTCTCATAGTGCATGAATAAATTGACTTAAGTCTGCCTTTCCTAGATAATTCGTCGGCTAAATTAGCATTCGCTTATATGCACTCTAGTGTTTTATGTTAGTGAATTTGCTCAAAATCCTTTCTTACTTTTGTTGTCATAACTGAAGTACATTTGAAAAGACCATGTCTACTGTAAATAGATCTATGACCGAGATAAAAATGTATCACAGCTCGGAGGGCTTATACCGCCCCGAGTTTGAAAAAGATAACTGTGGCTTTGGCCTAATCGCCCATATGGATGGTGAACCTAGTCATAAGCTTATTGTTAATTCCATTAACTCATTGGCACGATTAACACATCGTGGGGCTATTGCTGCGGATGGTAAAAGTGGTGATGGCTGTGGTTTATTAATAGGCACTCCAGAAGTTTTTTTTAAGGCTGCTGCCTTGAAGTTAGGTTACTCATTAAAAGATTTATTTGCAGTGGGTATGGTCTTTTTAAATAAAGACGCCGCTTTAGCAAATGCAGCACGCATAATTGTTGAAGAAGAAATTAATCAAGAAGGTTTAGATTTTCTAGGCTGGCGTACCGTTCCTGTTGATCCTTCAGTATTAGGTCAGCAAGCAAGCCAATCAATGCCAAAAATTGAGCAAATTTTTGTAAATGCCAATGATCAGTCTGATTCTGATAGTTTTGAGAGGAAATTATTCATTGCACGTCGCCGTGCAGAAAAACGTATCGCTGAGCAGGATGAGCAGTTTTATATTACGAGTTTATCTAGTCGTGCGATAGTTTATAAGGGCTTGATGATGCCAGAATCAATGCCGACATTTTATAAGGACCTAAATGATCCTGAAATGATGTCTGCTTTATGTGTGTTTCATCAGCGTTTTTCTACAAATACACTACCGCAATGGCGATTGGCTCAACCGTTTCGTTATCTAGCGCATAATGGTGAAATTAATACCATTCAAGGTAATCGTAATTGGTCAGTCGCTAGAAGTTTTAAATTTGATACGGATAAAATTCCAAATATTGATGATATTCGACCTTTTGTAAGCACGAACGGTTCTGACTCAATGAGTTTCGATAATATGTTAGAAACGTTGTTGATGGGTGGAGTGAATTTGTTTCGAGCAATGCAAATGTTGATTCCTCCAGCATGGCAAAATGCTGAAAATATTGATCCTGATCTGAAAGCCTTTTATCGGTTCCATGCTATGCATATGGAACCGTGGGATGGGCCTGCAGGTGTTGTTATGAGTGACGGGCGTTATGCCGCATGTGCACTCGATCGTAATGGTCTTCGTCCAGCACGTTATGTCATCACTAAAGATCGTCATATCACATTAGCATCTGAAATTGGTGTTTATGATTACAGCCCAAGCGACGTTGTTTCAAAAGGTCGTTTATCACCTGGCCAAATGTTAGCGGTAGATACTCATACTGGAAACTTGGTTAGTCCTGAAGAAATTCAAGACCGCATTAAAAATGAGCATCCTTATAAGGAATGGATTTGGAGTAGCACAGTTCGTTTGCCATCTGAATTAGATCCAAGTGCCCCTGATGTTATTTTGAACCCTGCTTCATTAAAAGTGTTTCAAAAAATGTTCCAAGTCACAAATGAAGAACGTTCACAAGTGATGCGAGTGTTAGCAGAATCGGGACAAGAGGCAATTGGTTCAATGGGTGATGATACTCCAATGGCGGTATTGTCACGTAAGCAACGCGTTGTTTATGATTATTTTAGACAACAGTTTGCGCAAGTCACAAACCCGCCTATTGATTCAATTCGTGAAATGGTGGTGATGTCTTTAGAGACTTATTTTGGTACTGAACAAAACTTGTTCAGCCCAAGTAAGGAAATGGCGAAAACTGTTTTTGTAGATTCTCCAATATTATCAACGAGAAAATATCAGTCACTATTGAACTTGGGTGATCAAGGTTTTAGCCATCAAGTAATTGATACTACCTACCCATCTGATAGTGATTTAAAAACGGCAATTAATAATATTTGTGATCAAGCCGTTGCTGCAGTGAAAGGCAAAACTGTCATCTTGGTATTGTCGGATCGAGAAATATCAAAAGAAAGGTTACCAGTGAATGCAGCTATGGCAACTGGAGCAGTACATCAGCGTTTAATTAGTGAAGGTTTACGTTGTGATTGCAATATTGTTGTAGATACGGGTAGTGCTCGAAACCCTCATCATTTTGCAGTACTCATTGGCTATGGTGCGACAGCAGTACATCCATATCTTGCATATGAAACATTGCGTGGGATGTTGGCTAATAATGAAGTTAACGGAAAAATTGATATCTTGATGCGTTCATATCGCAAAGGCATTAATAAAGGTTTATACAAAATTACCTCGAAAATGGGCATTTCAACCATTGCGAGTTATCGAGGTTCGCAATTGTTTGAAGCGGTAGGCTTGCATAGTGATGTTATTGAATTATGTTTCAAAGGTACGACTAGCAGAATAGAAGGCGCGAATTTCAGTGATATTGAAGCCGAACAACGTATTGTTGCAGCAAATGCTTGGAATAATCGAAAGGCGTTAGGCCAAGGCGGCTTGTTGAAATATGTGTTTGGTGGCGAGTACCACGCTTACAACCCAGATGTTGTGAATACCTTGCAGTCAGCCGTAGAAACAGGTGATTACAAAAAGTATCAAGAATATGCAGATATTGTCAATTTACGTAAACCAATGGTATTACGTGATTTGCTAGTGCCTAAGAAAGATATAACAGCAATTAATATTGATGATGTAGAACCAATTGAAAAGATTTTGCCACGTTTCGATAGCGCGGGCATGTCACTGGGTGCGCTCTCTCCAGAAGCTCATGAAGCCCTCGCTCAAGCTATGAACAGCATGGGTAGTCGCTCAAACTCTGGTGAAGGTGGAGAAGCTGTTGAGCGTTATGGCACTGACAAAATGTCTAAAATTAAGCAAGTTGCTTCTGGGCGTTTTGGTGTGACACCTCACTATTTGGTTAATGCAGAAGTTTTGCAAATCAAAGTTGCTCAAGGTGCAAAACCAGGTGAAGGTGGACAATTGCCTGGACACAAGGTTAATGAAATGATCGCGAAGTTGCGTTATTCAATGCCAGGCGTTGCGTTAATTTCACCACCGCCGCATCATGATATTTATTCAATTGAAGATTTAGCGCAATTGATTTTTGATTTAAAACAAGTCAATCCAGACGCATTGGTATCAGTCAAATTAGTTGCCGAACCTGGTGTTGGTACAATTGCTGCAGGTGTGGCGAAAGCCTATGCTGACCTTATTACTATTTCAGGTTATGACGGTGGTACAGCAGCAAGTCCATTAACTTCGGTGCACTATGCGGGCTCACCTTGGGAATTAGGCTTGACGGAGGCTCATCAAACATTACGAGCAAATGATTTGCGTGACAAAGTACGTTTGCAAACAGATGGAGGTTTGAAAACAGGACTTGATGTCATTAAAGCAGCAATTTTAGGCGCGGAAAGCTTTGGTTTTGGTACTGGGCCAATGGTGGCATTAGGTTGTAAATATCTACGTATCTGTCATTTGAACAACTGTGCAACGGGCGTAGCGACTCAAAATGGTGTTTTGCGTGATAAACACTTTATTGGGACAGTTGAACGTGTGGTGAATTACTTTAAATTTATTGCACAAGAAACTCGTGAGTGGCTGGCAGTTTTAGGTGTTAACTCATTGCAGGATCTGATTGGTCGAACTGACTTATTAGAAGTTTTAGCGGGCGATACACCGAAACAACAAAGTTTGAATTTACAACCGATTTTGTCAGATGGTGGAGTTTCTTCAGAAAAGCCACAATTTTGCATAGAACCGAAAAACGAACCGTTTGATAAAGCCGAGTTAGCTGAAGAAATGGTCGCTGATATCTTGCCTGCGATTGAAAGTCGCAATGGTGGGGAATTTTCATATGAAGTGAAAAATATCCATCGCTCAATTGGTGCACGTCTTTCTGGTGAAATTGCTAAACGTTATGGCAATTTAGGTATGGAAGATTCACCGATAATATTGAGTTTGACCGGCTCTGCAGGCCAAAGTTTTGGTGTTTGGAACGCAGGTGGTTTGCATATGTACCTAGAAGGCGATGCAAATGATTATGTTGGCAAAGGCCTTGCTGGTGGTAAAGTAGTTATTGTCCCACCGAAAGGTAGTGCGTTTAAATCTAATGAAACGACGATTATTGGTAATACGTGTTTATATGGTGCAACGGGTGGCAAATTATTTGCTTCTGGTTTGGCCGGTGAACGCTTTGCAGTACGTAACTCTGGAGCAACGGCGATTGTTGAAGGCGTTGGCGATCATTGTTGTGAATATATGACTGGTGGTACTGTAGTTGTTCTTGGTGAGACAGGTGTTAACTTTGGAGCCGGTATGACTGGCGGCTTAGCGTTTGTCTTAGACGAAGATAAAGAGTTCAGTGATCGCTATAACCACGAGTTAGTCGATACTCATCGTTTGATGAGCGAACCAATGGAAGCATATACGCATTATCTAAAACGATTGTTAACGCAATATGTTGAAGAAACCAATAGCGAATATGCACGCCAGATACTAGTAAAATTCCATGATTACTTGCCAAAATTTTGGTTGGTTAAACCAAAAGCAACTGACTTGGCGACGTTAATGGAATCGATTTCGGACGCTGCTTAATGCTGTCTAAGAGATTCACTATTAAACAGAGATTGATGGGTTAAATAATGAGTAATGATTTTCAATTTTTGGATTTGCCGCGTCAAGATCCTGAAAAAAAATTAGCACATGAGCGCTCTAAAGAGTTCAAAGAAATCTATGGCCAGTTTGAAGCAGATCAAGCAAGTGCTCAATCTGAACGTTGCTTAGAATGTGGAAACCCTTATTGCGAATGGAAATGTCCAGTTCATAATTTTATTCCTGATTGGTTGAAGTTAGTTTCCGAAGGTAAATTGTTTGAAGCGGCTGAATTGTCACATCAAACAAATTCCTTGCCAGAGATTTGTGGACGCATTTGCCCGCAAGATCGTTTATGTGAAGGTGCATGTACCTTAAATGATGGTTTCGGCGCAGTTACCATTGGTTCTGTTGAAAAATATATTACTGATGAAGCCTTAAAACAAGGCTGGCGCCCAGACATGTCAGGTGTTGAAGCGACTGACAAAAAAGTAGCAATTGTCGGTGCTGGTCCTGCAGGGCTTGCATGTGCTGACATCTTGGCTCGCAATGGTGTGAAACCTATCGTATTTGATAAATATGAAGAAATAGGTGGCTTGCTAACATTTGGAATTCCTCCTTTTAAGTTGGAAAAAGATGTAGTGCGCACACGTAGACAAATTCTCGAAGAAATGGGTGTGGAATTTGTCTTAGGAACGACAATTGGTGAAGATATTCAATTTCAAGCATTAGTAGATGATTATGATGCTGTCTTTCTAGGCATGGGTACATATACCTATATGAAAGGTGGTTTTCCTGGCGAAGACATGGACGGTGTTTACGAAGCATTGCCTTTCTTGATTTCAAATATCAATCGTTTAATGGGTTTTGAAAAAGAGGCTATTGATTTCGTTGATATGAAAGATCAACGTGTAGTCGTTCTTGGCGGTGGAGATACCGCGATGGATTGTGTTCGAACATCGGTTCGCCAAGGTGCAACAGATGTGAAATGTGCTTATCGTCGTGACGAAGCTAATATGCCGGGTTCAATGCGTGAAGTACAAAACGCAAAAGAAGAAGGCGTTGAGTTTTTATGGAATCGCCAGCCTATTGAAATTGTTGGTAAAGACGGCAAAGTTGAAGGTGTCAAAGTAGTGACAACGCAATTAGGTGAGCCTGATGAGCGAGGCCGTAGTCGTCCAGAGCCAGTAATGGGTTCTGAAGAAATTATTCCTGCCGATAGTGTTGTGATTGCTTTTGGTTTTCGACCGAGCCCTGCATCATGGTTGGCAGACTTCAATGTTAATATTAATAGTTGGGGTGGCATTGTTGCAGATAATAATGAGTTCCCATTTCAAACCACTAACGAAAAAGTTTTTGCCGGCGGTGACATGGTTCGTGGCTCAGATTTGGTCGTTACTGCTGTTTTTGAGGGCAGAGAAGCGGCACAAGGTATTTTGGATTATCTCAATATCGGTTAAGCTTCGCAGCTGAAACAAAAACAGCTGAAAATACCATGGATAAAAATATTGCAAACCAAGATCGATTAATTGTTGCTTTGGATGTACCAACCGTTGCAGAAGCGAAAGCAATGGTTGAAAAACTTGGTGATGCCGTTAGCTTTTATAAAATTGGTCTTGAACTATTCATGTCTGGTGAATATTTTGAATTACTAGATTGGTTAAAAGCGCAAGATAAGAAAATTTTTGTCGATCTAAAATTCTTTGATGTCCCTGCGACTGTAGGGCGTGCAATCAAGCAACTAAATGGCAAAGGTGTTACTTTCGCTACCATTCACGGTAACGATAGTATTATGCGTTCTGCTGCAGAAAATAAAGGTGATGTGCAAGTTCTTGCGGTGACCGTTTTAACTAGCCTTGATCGTGGTGATTTAGATGATTTAGGTTTTGATTGTGATGTTGATAAATTAGTATTATCACGTGCAAAACGCGCTATTGCTCTTGGTTGTGACGGCGTTGTTGCTTCTGGTTTGGAAGCTCCTGTTATGCGAGAAAATTTAGGTCATAATTTTATGATTGTTTCCCCGGGTATTCGTCCTGTAGATAATGATGATGATCAAAAACGTGTCGTCACTGTTGAAAAGGCTTTCGAGAATGGCGCAGATTATATTGTGATTGGTAGACCTATTCGTGATGCAGATAATCCAAAAGCAGCTGCGGAAATGATACAAGCACAAATTGCGAAAACAATAAGCTAATTATTATTTTGAAGTACTAGTAAACAGAATAAATTCTGAGGCAATTATGAGTCAGTTAGAAAATGATCGATACCTACGCGCATTACGCCGTGAAGCCACTGACTACACGCCTATTTGGGTAATGCGGCAAGCTGGGCGATATTTGCCAGAATATCGTGCTACTCGTAAAGCAGCTGGTAACTTTCTTAATTTATGTAAAAGCGCGGATTTGGCTTGTGAAGTTACCATGCAGCCTATTGATCGCTTTGATTTAGATGCCGCTATTTTATTTTCAGATATTTTAACGGTACCTGATGCCATGGGTTTAG
>CALKZN010000179.1 GCA_938002995.1 uncultured Arenicellaceae bacterium
TGGAATATGTGGTATGGAGGTACGCCTTGTTCGTCGGCAAGTTTTTTGCGGCACTCTCGTAGTGCTTCCCAGACTTCACGATCTTGATCACTGACGTTGCCGTATTTGTTTTTCTTAGTTTTCTTTTCGGGTTTTGCTGAGAGCATGTCTTCGCGCAGGAAGAGTTTTATTTCGCCCCGAAGCAATGGGCGGCTTTTTTCAGTGAGTTCGAGTGCGCCATAGCGTTCTTGGTTGACGCGGATAAACCCTTGTGCGATGAGTTGTCTAGCGATGGATTTCCATTGCTTGACACTGCGATCAGGGCCAATGCCAAAGGTGCTGAGGGATTGATGTTGGAATTGTTTGACCTTGTCCGTTTCTTGGCCGCGTAATACATCCACAACATGGCCCAAACCAAAGCGTTGGCCGGTGCGGTATATGTTGGATAGGAGCTTTTGTGCCTCAACAGTGGCATTCCAAGTTCTGGGTGGGTTTAAGCAAACATCACAATTGCCACAGGGTTCTGCTTGTTCGCCAAAATATTCAAGCAATGCTTTGCGTCGACAGGTGGTGATTTCACACCAAGCAAGAATGCTGTCGATTTTGCTTCGTTGGACGCGTTTGTGTTCTTCAGCGGCAGTTGATTCTTGTAACATTTGGCTGATCCGTACCACATCTTGCAAGCCGAAGACCATCCATGCTTCTGCTGGGGCGCCGTCGCGGCCAGCACGGCCAGTTTCTTGATAATATGCTTCGATGTTTTTAGGTAAATCTAGATGGGCAACGAAACGCACATCCGGCTTGTCGATGCCCATGCCAAAGGCGATAGTTGCCACCATGACAAGATCACTTTCGTGGATGAATCGATGTTGATTTTCAGCGCGTTGTTCTTTGCTCATGCCAGCGTGATATGGCAGTGCGTTAACATTTCTTTCTTGCAACCATGCGGCAGTGGAGTCGACCTTTTTGCGCGACATGCAATAAATGATGCCAGATTGGCCTTTGTGGTCACGAATGAAGTTGATTAGTTGAGCACGGCCATCGGTTTTTTCTTGAACGGTATAGCGAATGTTTGGCCGATCGAAGCTGTCCGTGAACTCTGCCGGATTATTTAGCGCTAAGCGTTCGAGTATTTCTTTGCGAGTGCGGTGATCGGCTGTTGCTGTGAGTGCAATTCTGGGCACATTCGGGAAGGCTTGGCCCAAAACGGATAGCCCAAGATAGTCAACCCGAAAATCGTGACCCCATTGCGAAACACAATGTGCTTCGTCAATTGCGATTAATGACAAAGAAATAGATTGAAAGCTTTCTAAGGTGTTCGGTTTGAGTAGGCGCTCGGGGGCAATATAAAGAATGTCAATATTGTGATTGCGAATGGCAGTGAATAAATCGTATTGCTCTTCATTCGACAATGTTGAATTTAAAAAAGCGGCACGAATTCCTAGTTGTTGTAATGCTGATACTTGATCTTGCATTAAGGCGATTAAAGGTGAAACCACAATTGCCATGCCTTCACGAATCAAGCCTGGAATTTGGTAGCATAATGACTTACCGCCACCAGTGGGCATTAACACCAGAGCATCATTGCCATTGAGACTGTTTTCGATAACTTTTGATTGTTGCCCGCGAAATTCTGCGTAGCCAAAAGTTTCCTTTAATAAGGTGTTTGCTTGTTCAATCATTCCTTTGATTCTCGTTATGAATAGTCTTTTGTCACGATACTTATTGTTCTCGGTAGTAATTTTTTTTGTTGATGCTATGTTTTATTTATTGCGATATTTGTCGCTGCGTAAGAATCAAAATAACGCGTTTCAGAGCCAAACTCAGGTGAACTTGGAATGAGTTGTGATAACACCAGCGAGGCACAAGCAATGCCTGCGCCTATAAAGAAGACCAAGCTGTTGCTATAGAGCCAAACGAGGCCTAGCAATGCGGGTAAAACGACGGCGGCTATATGATTGATTGTGAAACTTACGCCAGCAGTGGAGGCAATATCTTCTGGTTGAGCAATTTTTTGGAAGTAGGTCTTGATGGCAATGGCAAAGGCAAAGAAGAAATGATCAAGAATATACAAGGCGCCCGCTATTTTTGGGTCGTTTACTAAGGCGTATGAGCTGAATATGAAGATTAAACCAATATATTCGATGGTCAATGCGCGACGTTCACCTATTCTGCCAATAAGTTTGCCTATTTTTGCTGCAAAGAATAGGTTGAAAACATAGTTTGCTAAAAATAGCAGGGCAATGGAAGCGGCAGAATAGCAGAATTTTTCAACTAGCAAAAAGCCTGCAAATACCACGAATATTTGTCGGCGTGCGCCGCTTAGAAACGTTAAGACATAGTAAAGCCAATAGCTTTTGCGTAATACAAGGGTTTTCCGCTGTTCGACTTTGTCTTCAAATTGAGGAAAGCTTGCCCAAATAAGCAAGATTAATACCACGCCTATGCCGCCAAATAAGGTGTAAATAGTTTTGTAACTAACGTTAAACTTTTCAAGCATTAACCACATTGAACCGAACACAAGAATAGATGCCGCTGCACGCATGGCCAATGCTTTGCCCATGAA
>CALKZN010000180.1 GCA_938002995.1 uncultured Arenicellaceae bacterium
AGTCCAGCTAAACAACAGCATAACACCCAATAACCACCAAAAATTTGGCTGGATGATACTGGCCAATATTATTAGGACAAATAAGCGTGGCAAGCCACTCCAAATTTCTAAAAACCGTTGTCCAAAGAGATCAATCCTTCCTCCGTAATAGCCTTGCACAGCGCCTACAACGACCCCAATAACACTGCTTCCTAGACTTAAGGCCAAAGCAAAAAGCATCGATACCCTGAAGCCATATAGCGCTCGAGCGAATACATCTCTGGCCTGATCATCAGTGCCCAGAATATTTTGCCAAGTTGGTGGTGAAGGTGCAGGTTGGGGCAAATCCGCAACATGCGTGTCATAGCTATAGGGGATCAAAGGCCAGATCATCCAACCCTCTTCTTCAATAAGCTCAATCACATACGGATCGCTATATTCAGCTTCCGTATCAAAATCGCCATCAAAGGTTGTTTCTGGATAAGATATGAACACAGGTGCATACAAATCACCTTTGTAGGAGACTAACAACGGCTTATCGTTTGCAATGAATTCAGCAAACAAGCTCATGAGAAATAACACCGCAAAAATTCGCAAACTCCATGCGGCACGTTTATTTTGGAAAAACGTATCTTTTCTGCGTTGATTGAGTGGAGACATAATTTTCAAATAGCCATTCTATTTAGTTAGCGTCTAGTTAACCCTGGCTGCTTTCAAAATCAATTCGTGGATCAACGAGAACGTAAACCAAATCTGAAATTAATTTAATGACCAAACCAAATAATGTGAAGATAAATAAAGTACCAAAAACGACTGGATAGTCTCGACTTAATACTGATTCAAAACCCAGCAGGCCCAGGCCGTCTAAGGAAAATATCACTTCAATGAGTAAGGAACCGGTAATAAATATACTCAAAAAAGCAGCCGGAAAACTAGAAATGATGATCAACATGGCATTGCGAAATACATGCTTATACAAGACTTGGTTCTCACTTAAGCCTTTCGCTCTTGCCGTAGTGACATATTGCTTGTTAATTTCATCTAAAAAAGAATTCTTTGTCAGCATTGTTAGCGTGGCAAATCCACCAATGGTATAAGCCGCCAAAGGCAGAACTAAGTGCCAAAAATAGTCTTTAATTTTTTCAAACCAAGTCATTTCATCGAATCCTGGCGAGGTTAAGCCCCGCAGCGGGAACCAATCAAAGAAACTCCCTCCAGAGAAAATAACGATCAAAAATATTCCCAGTAAAAAGCTCGGTATAGCATTAGCTATAACCACAAAGAAGCTGCTATAGATATCAAAACGGCTGCCATGAGAAACCGCCTTAGCGATGCCTAAAGGAATAGAGATAAGATAAATTAATAAGGTACTCCATAAGCCTAGAGAAATAGTAACGGGCATTTTCTCTAAAATTAAATCAATGACCGATGTATTTCGGAAAAAACTATCACCAAAATCAAATCGTATATAACTGGTAAGCATGTCGAAAAAACGCACATGCATTGGTTTGTCGAAACCATATAACTTCTTGATTTCCAATACTACTTCTGGCGGTAAGCCTTGCGCACCACGATAATCAAAATTATTGCGTTGTGAGGATTCAAAGGCCCCACTACTGCCGCTTGTTCGATTAGTATCACCTGCTTGCTCACCTTGAATAGACGCAATCATCTGCTCAACCGGACCACCTGGGGCCGATTGGATGATAAAGAAATTGATGATCAAAATGCCCAGCAATGTGGGAATGATCAACAATAAACGTCTTAAAATATATGAACCCATAGTCTATTTTTTGTATTAAATTACTGCTGGCTTAATAGGTTCGCAGCTTTATCGGGGTCATACCACCACGTATGGATACCTTTATCGAAGTAACGATCATATATTGGCGACACATCTGGGCTATTGAATTTATCCCAATAGACTATACGTGAGGAAGAGGTATACCACTGTGGTATCGCATAGTAATGATGTAAAAGAACTCTATCTAATGCTCGACTTGCGGTCACCAATTCTGGGCGAGATTTTGCGCTAACGACGTTTTCGATAAGTTTGTCGATAACTTTATTTTTCACGCCAGCCAAATTACCACTGCCATTCATATTCGCTGATGTTGATCCCCAAAAGTTTTGTTGTTCATTACCAGGAGATTCACTTTGAGAAAAAATATGCACCATCATGTCGTAATCAAAACTGCGTTTTCGATTGATATATTGAGAACTATCAACCAAGCGAACATTGACATAGATGCCTAGTTTTTTAAGGTTTTTGATAAAGGGATTCACAATTCTCTCAAAACCAGGCGATACCAATAGAATCTCAAAATTAATCGCTTGGCCTTTGTCATTGTATAACTGATTGTCTTTAACTTGATAACCAGCTTGATCAAGCAGCTTCTTCGCTTTGCGCAAATTCGGACGATTACGCCCAGAGCCATCACTAACCGGTGGCACGTATGCCTCAGAGAAAACACTGGCAGGAAGTTGATCTTTGTATGGCAAAAGTAATTCTAACTCTTCTGGACTAGGCAAACCCGTTGCCGCAAGTTCACTATTAGAGTGAAAGCTATATGCGCGTTTATAAACGTTGTAAAACAATGCTTGATTAGACCATTCGAAATCAAACGCATAACTAATTGCTTTGCGTAGCTCAACGTCTTGAAAGATAGTTTTTCTTAAATTAAATGCAAAAGCTTGCATTCCTTTGTTCGCTTGATGAATAACTTGTTTTTTGACTAATTGCTTATTTTTGACTGAATCAATATCATAAGAAGTGGCCCAAAATTTTGAACTATTTTCCCAACGAAAGTCATATTCATTAGCTTTCAAGGCTTCGATAGCAACATTACTGTCTCGGTAGTAATCAATATTAATCTCATCAAAGTTATAAAGCCCTGCATTCACTGCCAGGTCTTTTGCCCAATAATTTTCATTACGTTGATATCTTATACTGCGACCTGCATTAACGCTTTTTATCTTATAAGGGCCACTGCCCAAAGGAAGTTCTAGGCTGCTTTTATCGAATTTTTTGTCTTTCCAAAAATGCTTTGGGAAAACTGGCAACTCACCAATGATTAAAGGCAACTCTTTATTTTCGGTATTTTTAAAAGTGAATTTAACTGACAGTTCATTGAGAGCTTCAACGTTGACCACATCCGCATAATAAAATTGATACCTGGGATTACCTTTTTTGACTAATAGATCAAAGGTGAACACAACGTCCTCGGCGGTAATTTTGTGGCCATCGTGAAAAGTAGCTTCTGGCCTTAGGTGAAAAGTCACCCAACTGCGATCTTCAGGGTATTCAACGCTATGAGCAATCAACCCATATTTGGTGAATGGTTCATCTAAAGACTGCACCATTAATGTGTCATATATTAGCTCCAAACTATCAGCTGGATTGCCCTTGGCGATATACGCATTCAAACTATCAAATGTGCCATATCCAGCAAGACGTAAGAGGCCACCTTTTTTATTCTGGTCAGAAGTGTAGTCAAAGCGTTGGAAATCAGCCGGATACTTAGCGTTGCCGTGCATCGCAATCGCATGGCTTTTAATGGTTACTTCTGACGAGTGTGCTGGGTTCCCAATAGCACTTAAAACGAACGTAAAGATACTGCCGATAAAAATTGCTTTCAGAAACCTGAATTTTTTAAACCATTCTTTCTTTAGCATTCTATTTTAGCGCTCAAACTCTAATTGTAGCGCTTTGATCAAACGCAATAAGACAAACCATTTCAAGGCCACACTGTAACAAATACTCACAGTTAACTGAAGTCGCATTTTGCACTGAAGATATTTCAATTTAACAGGCTTTGCCTCATTTCATAAAATTGGTAATGAATGTTGAAAATAAACTGGCGAAACAACAACTATGGTTACATTAAGTATAGTGCCCTCTAGCTATTAATAAACTTAATTTATAACAGATCGTTTTCTGTCTCTTTCGATAAGAAAATCTTCCATCATGAGTTTTGCCTTACTATTAGTCTGCAATAGAGGATGACAATACCAATACAATGTTTTGTCGCCTGATTTAGATAAAAACTCTGATGCCTTAAAAAAACCTAACTTATCAAGTTTTGCCTGATTGGCAGTATTAGATTTATACACAATTCCACATATCATCAATATCTCATGTGTCTGAGCATGCTCGATCAACAGCTTTGTCATTGCTCGCCCTATTCCCTGACGACGATACTTTGGGCAAACTGCGGTATAGCCTATTTCAGCAACCTTATGATGTTTTTTGATACAAGACACAGCGATGACATCACCTTCTGAAACCACAACTACTAAAAAATACGTTTCGCGAAGACGTTCTTCAGTTAAAACAAGCGATAACTGACCACCTTGATTCACTAAGTCACACGCGGATCTTATTTCATCATCAGATACTTTTTTTGTTTTATATATGACTTCTTTTTTTCGGTTGCTTTCTATCAATGATATCGGATATTTTTTATGTTTATAATTTGTGCAATAAGTATACCTGCATGCACGGTCTATTTGTAAATAGAAAAGCTTACTGAAAGCATTAACAAACACATGTAAAACCTTATATATCATGACTAAACAATTGATTGACAAATACTATATCATTAATAAGAATGACTTTTATGGCACTCCATGTAAACGCTTTCATACATATAAAAATTTTCAGATACAACTGTTATGAATATATTATTTTTAGTTGAAAGTTTAGAAAATGAAACGGCCGGCAACTTAGCCAATGAGCTTAAATATACTGAGCATAACGTCGATATCGTTCCCTACTTTTCGAACAACCAAGATCAATGTTCAATTAAAAATGAACACGGAACAGATGTGTTGATTTTTGATGAACAAACTTATATTCCCGAAAATTATGACGGCGCATTATTGTGGTGTTGGGGAACTGCTGCATTGGGCAGAAAATACCTTCGAATATTTGAAGATCAAGGCGTCAGCGTATTAAATTCTACCTACGATACTGAAATAACAGATAGTAAAATTCAATTCGCAACTACTCTAGCGCAAGCGAATGCTCCAGTGCCAAAAACAATATGTTTTGACTCTAATGATTCCATTGATAATATTTCTATTTTTCAAGAACAGTTAGGCAAGCCTCCTTATGTCTTTAAGCCAGACTATGGAACGCAAGGTTTTGAGGTTCGTTTCGCTTTTTCAGCACAGGATATTCAACTTTTTGCTGAAAACCTACGAAAAATACAAGCCCACAACCATGGCTTTATTGTTCAAGAATTTATAGGAGACCCAGATATAGTCATTTCTCATTTCCGCGTTTTAGTGATTGGCGATAACGTTTTGCCTGGGCTTATCAAAGTAACCGCCAAGAGCAAAATGAATGTCTCTAACATTGCTGCTGGGGGAAAAGCTGAATTAGAGCCTATTCATAATGAACTAAAAAAAGTGGCACTACTTGCTGCCAAATCCTCTAAATTGAATGTTGCAGGCGTGGACATAATGGTAAAACCTGGCGGAAAAAAGGAAGATATTGTCATATTAGAAGTCAATGATGGCCCAGGTACAAAGACATTTGACCGCAAAGGCATAAACGCATCAAAAGCGATCATAGACTTCTTCATTGACAGTCTTGAGTCTCAAAAGCCAATAGAGAAAGCCCGGCAAATCGTGACTTTAACGTGATTAATGGTATTCTCTTTTAACACCAAGCTTCAGCGCATTACGCTAAGAATTTTTTATTCATTGACTAAAACACAAGTTGAATAACTTGATGAGAATTACCCTAGGATTAAATTTATAATGGTTAAGTTATGCATATTGTAAGAATTATCACTTTTTTTATTGCTCTATTGTTGTCCGCGCAGACTCAGGCTATCGGACTTAAAAACAAGTTATTACAAAACACCGACTTGCCAACAACTGAACTACAAGAAAAGCCTACTATTGAGGATGAATACAATCGCGGAACACCCAGAAGCTCAATCGAAAAATTTCTAGAGTCTATTCGACGAGAGAATTATCAAGCAGCGATTAATTACCTCGATTTCAAAGGCACAGATCAAACCATTAGAGCAATGCCACGCGAAGAAGTGGCAAAGAAACTCCAAATAGTTTTAGACAGATCGCTTTGGGTAGACCTTCATTCACTTAGCGATGATATTACTGGCTTTCAAGACGACGGCATTGTCGGCGATCGTGATTTGGTTGGCTATGTAAAATTACCAAACACAGAAAAACCGCTCTATGTTCAACGCGTTGCTAGAGAAGATGGTGTATTAATTTGGAAAATTGCAGGAATTAGCATCAATCATTTACCAGAGCTATACCGACAATATAGTGATGGCCCTGTAGGTGAAATGCTGACCCAATATGTCCCAGACATAACGATAGGCGGCTTAAAGTTATGGCAATGGATTACCTTGTGCTTGATGATAATTGGAGCACTCATTCTAGCTTGGGTACCGACTCGACTCCTCGCCTCTCGCTTTCGCAAAAGCGATCATGCTATGAGCGGGCAACTCGCTTCGATTATATCTGGGCCGATCTTCGTCTTAATCGTTGCTTTATTACTACGATGGGGATGCGGACTATTAAGTCTTTCGATAGAAGCACGCCAAGTCAGCCAAGGCTACCCTCTGTTGATTTTGATTATCACATGGGTATTGCTGTCCACTATTAGCATTTTGCGCGATCACTTAATTCGCCATTTAGCACAAGATAATAAGAAAACCGCAGCAAACTTGTTAAGGCCATTAACGACGATGCTTAAAATTATTATCATCATCACTGCAGCGCTGGTCTGGTTAGAAAACCTTGGATTCAAAGCAACCACTATCTTGGCAGGTTTAGGTATCGGTGGCTTAGCTTTTGCTCTGGCAGCTCAAAAAACCATAGAGAATATCATCGCAGGCATCACCTTATTCGCTGCGTCTCCTGTCAAAGTCGGTAATTTATGTCGTTTTGGAAAACACCTTGGTTTTATCCAAGAAATTGGTATGCGATATACAAAAATCCGCACACTAGATAGTACAATGGTCAATATTTCTAATTCGATTTTTGTTGATATGGAATTAGAAAACTACTCTGAACGTAGGCGCATTCGATTCAAACCTCAGTTGATTCTTTCGCATCAATCTTCTGCCAAACAAGTCAAACAAGTCATTGCAGATATTAAAAAGCTATTAGACGACCACGAATTAGTTTCCGAAAAGCCTTGTAGGGTACGTTTAGCGAACTACCTTGAATATGGTATTGAACTCAATGTTATGAGCTACGTTGATACCACTAAATTCCCTGTATATGCTGAAGTCGCCAATGAGTTGAATTTAGAAATTTTAGAAATCCTT
>CALKZN010000181.1 GCA_938002995.1 uncultured Arenicellaceae bacterium
TCAGTAAGATTATCATCTCGTTCCCCATAAGCATCCTCTGGAGCGACGATTAAATTGAAGCTATCATCTATTGATTTGTTTTCTAAGGCATTTTCTAATCCTTTAATGATCCCACCTGTACCATGCATGTATAAGAAAGGATGATCCTTGTCGGCTTGATCGAGGATTTGGCCATCATCATTTTTTAAAGTGTAACCAAGTGAAGCAATTTTGTTGTTGCCAATTTTCATAAAAATACCGTTCGAAATATATAAAAAAATTAAAAGAAGGATGTTTTTTCTAAGTTAAAACATCACTAATTATTTAAAACGCCAGCAGTCTGCCATAAATTTAACTGGAGTTATAGTGCTTGATCGTCAACTTTATATTTTTCACGCTATATTGGAATTGATTTGCTATGTTACTCTTCAGTTTTAAAATATATTGGGCTTTCGGGAATGTCATTAAAGCGTTCGCTTTATTCATTAATACTATATCTTGTTTTCCCCCTGGTGCTATTGCGCTTGTTACTTAGAAGTCGTTCTAATCCCGATTATAGGAAACGTTGGTCTGAGCGTTTGGCTCTAGCTAAGTTTTCTGGTAAACAAACCGTTATATGGATTCATGCAGTTTCAGTAGGAGAAGCTATAGCATCCAAACCATTAGTAGAAGCATTGTTCGATGCTTATCCAGATACCCCTATTTTGCTAACTACCACTACGCCAACGGGTTCAGATCGTGTTCGATCTATGTTTGCTGATAAAATTATTCAAAAAAAATTGTTACACTCTTACTTTCCCTATGATTTATTAGGTGCGGTTTCTCGATTTGTAAAAGCATTTAACCCAAAAATATTGATCGTTGTTGAAACTGAAATATGGCCGAATTTATATGCTAAATGTCACCAAAAAAATATTCCAGTAGTAATGGTTAATGCTCGATTGTCTGAAAAGTCCACTCAGTCTTATTTAAAAATCAAAGGCCTAGTGGCTGAGACCTTATCCAAGGTGAGCGTGATTGCTGTTCGTTCAAAAAGTGACGCCGAGCGTTTTTCTCAACTGGGCGCTAAGTTAAGTCAAATTCAAGAAATAGGAAATATTAAATACGATATAAGTATTGATGGAGTTCAGGCTAGTAAGGCTGAAAAACTATTAAAAACGGTGAATACTAACGCTCAGCTAAAGCGAATGGTCTACGTGGCAGCAAGTACCCATAAAGGAGAAGATACAAAAATATTATTCACTTACCTTAATTTATTAAATCAGTTTCCTGATTTGCTATTAATTCTGGTGCCACGTCATCCCGAGCGCTTTGATGACGTATATCAGGATTGTGTTGAACAACTCCCTAAGGAGCTAATTGTTATCAGGCAAAGTCAAAGCAGTGACACTTCCGAAATAGAGAGATCTAAAGTGAATGTAATCTTAGGCGATACTATGGGTGAAATGCAAATGTGGTTTGCTGCTGCAGATGTAGTATTTATTGGTGGAAGTTTAGTCCAAACGGGTGGGCATAACCCATTAGAAGCAACACTTTATGGCGTACCTGTAGTGAGTGGGCCTCATATGTTTAATTTTGAAGATGTCGCGAGTCAGTTGTCTGCTGCAGAATTGTTATTTATTTGTGATGATGAGTTTGGTGTTATTAAAAAAATTACGCAAATATTATCAATTAAAACAGATAGTAACGAGGAGGCATTATTGGAGGGTTATAAAAATAAAGCTGATGATTTTATGCAGCAACACCAAGGTGTTACTGCACGTTTACTCATAATTATTTCAACATCATTGGGCAATTAATTAGTTATTCAGCGCTTAGCTTATTGAGTGTTTAGGTCTGTTGTTATTAATTCATCAAACTTTTTTACTTCTTCTGCATGTAGTGCGTCTTGCTTCATGCGTTTGTTTATTTTTTCTTCCATCAACTCCTGAGGAGTTTTTAGAATTTTATTCGTTTCATCGACTTTTTCTGTATTCTCTTCCATCGATTGAAGGGATAGACCTGCAAACATTTCATCTTCTACTTCGTTACCATCTCTATCAAGTTCAGGTTCTTCTGTTGACATATTTGCATAGGAGCTATCTTCAAGGTTCATTTTAACTTGTAGGTTACTAGGTGAGTCCGCATTTTTCATTGCTTCGTCTAATGAAATAATTCCTTCTTTGTAAAGTTTATAGATATGACTATCAAAGGTCTGCATGCCGAGTTCTTCTGATTTCTCCATTATTTCTTTGATTTCCATAATCTCACCTTTGGTAATCAATTCTTTAATAATTGGAGTGCCAATAAGAATTTCGATGGCAGCAACGCGTTTGCCGTCAATTGTAGGTATTAATCTTTGCGAAATAAACGCTTGGATATTTAGACCAATATCTTGCAGAAGTTGATTGTGACGTTCTTCAGGAAAGAAGTTGATGATGCGATCTAATGCTTGGTTTGCATTATTAGCATGTAGTGTTGATAAACATAAATGTCCAGTTTCAGCGAAGGCTAGAGCGTGTTCCATTGTCTCTTCAGTTCGGATTTCTCCAATTAAAATAACATCCGGTGCTTGTCTGAGGGTGTTTTCCAGAGCATCCTCATAATTATCTGTGTCTACTCCAACTTCCCGCTGGCTTACTAATGACTTTTTATGAGGATGAACGTATTCAATAGGATCTTCGATTGTCACAATATGGCCGGCAGCATTTGCATTTCTATGATCTATAAGTGCAGCTAAGGAGGTTGATTTACCTGAGCCTGTACCACCAACAAATAGAATCAATCCGCGTTTCTTCATTATGATGTCTTTTAGAATAGGCGGCAAACCTAGTGCATCAGCATTAGGAATATCAACTTTGATATTGCGGATGACCATGGCTAAATGCGTTCGCTGTTTGAAAATATTGATACGAAATCGACCAATGTCAGGCTCATCAAGAGCAAGATTCATTTCTGGTTTTATTTCAAATTGATCTTGTTGTTCTTTATTCATTAAGAATTTAGCAATTTCATTTAATTGCTCTGAAGTCATTACTTCACGACTTAAAGCTTTTAACTCACCTTGAAATTTTGCGGAAGGTGGTGCATTGAAAGTTAGGTATAAATCAGAACCGTCATTTTTAACAAGAATACGGAGAAATTTTTTGAAATCCATTTGCAAACCCTTTGTTATTATTATAATTGAGAACATATTAGAAGGTTTTGTTATGACTTAAAAGTGGAAACCGACCAGCTGTAATGATGTTTTTACAAGTAAATCATGATTTCCTATTTTTTATGTTAAGTCGTTATGCGAATTCAAAATTGAGCTAAAAAAAACTTAGCTTTTAACAAGTTATCTTTGAGGCTTTAAACAACAAAAAAGAGTTGTCATTCAGCTTTGCATAAGTTCTATTTACATTT
>CALKZN010000182.1 GCA_938002995.1 uncultured Arenicellaceae bacterium
TTCAAAAACTGCAAAAAAAGTAAAACGAAAAAAAATTACTTCTGGCCCAGCATTGCCAGGGAAGTTGACCGATTGCACCAGTGATGATTTGGATCAAACTGAATTGTTTTTAGTGGAAGGTGATTCGGCGGGTGGTTCGGCAAAACAAGCTCGTCGTCGTGAGTTTCAAGCGATCATGCCGCTGCGTGGGAAAATTTTAAATACCTGGGAAGTTGATTCTGGGCAAGTGTTAGCGTCTCAAGAGGTTCACGATATCGCTGTAGCGATAGGTGTTGATCCAGGTTCAGACAGTCTTGACGGGCTTCGGTATGGGAAAATCTGTATTTTGGCAGATGCTGATTCCGATGGTTTGCATATCGCAACTTTGCTATGTGCTTTGTTTTCTCGACATTTTCCAAAATTGGTTGAAGAAGGGCATTTATATGTCGCTATGCCGCCATTGTATCGAATAGATGCAGCCAAGGAAGTTCACTATGCTTTAGATGATGAGGAGAAGGATCATATTATTTCATCGATAGAATCAAAAAATTCTCGCCTAAAAATTAATGTACAACGTTTCAAAGGCTTGGGGGAAATGAATCCTTCACAGCTCAGAGAAACGACCATGGACCCAGATAATCGCCGACTTGTGCAAATGACAGTCCGCATTGGTGATGGCGCTCATGAAATGATGGATATGCTCTTGGCTAAGAAGCGTGCCGGGGATCGTAAAATATGGCTAGGTGAAAAAGGCGGAGATGCAGAGGTGTAAGTGATGGGTCGAGAACAGCTTCAAGCAAGAAAACAAGGTTTTACCTTGATTGAAGTGTTAGTTGTGATTGGTATTATCGCTATCTTAGCGTTGTTGGCTATACCCTCTCAACTTAGTAAACATAACCAAGTTAAGGTTTTAGAAACGGTAGAACTTGCCGAGTCCTTTAAGGAAAATATTCAAGCTTATTATCAACTCAGTGGAAAATTCCCTATTGATAATAATGAAGCGAGCATGCCAGAACCTGACAAAATTCTTGGTAATTATCTTAAGCGTTTAGAAATGGTAGATGGCGCAATGCATCTAGTATTTGGCAAGAAATTGTCACGTTTTGAGGATCAAGTTGTTACGATATTTCCTGTATATGTGAAGGATTCTCCGGCTAGCCCAATTTCTTGGGTGTGCGGCTATAGTCAACCTCCAGAAGGGATGTTGGCAGCAGGCGAAAATAGAACAACAGTAGAGAAAGTAAACTTGCCTTTACGGTGTCGATAGCAATAATTTTTTTTTTATTCTAAGATGACTCCTTGCTGGAGATACACGTATTTTGAAGTGATTAAACAATATAAACGGTGATAAATGAACATTTTTAAGAAAAACTATATTAATGGTCAGTGGAGTGATGCGCTTTCTCAAAAAACCTATAAGGTTAATAATCCTGCAACTCAAGAATTCATTGCAGACGTTGTGGATTCTGGCAAAGAAGATGCTGAAAAAGCGGTTCAATCAGCACATGCGGCTCTTGCTGGCTGGTCAGCGGTGCCTCCAAAAGAAAAAGCTAATATACTTAAGGCATGGTTTAACTTAATCATGGAAAACCAGGAGGCTCTAGCTGCACTAATGACATCTGAATGCGGCAAGCCTTTAGTTGAGTCACGTGGTGAGGTGGTTTACGGTGCTTCTTTTGTTGAATGGAACGCCGAAGAAGCTAAACGTATCTCAGGCATGACATTGCCAGCTACAGCAGCAAATAAACGCTTGATGACAATTCGACAAGGCGTAGGTGTTTGTACAGCAATTACCCCTTGGAATTTTCCTTTAGCCATGATCACACGAAAATGCGCACCAGCCATTGCAGCGGGTTGTACAGTTGTGGTCAAGCCTGCTGAATCTACACCATTGACTGCGTTGGCATTGGCAGGTCTAGCTGCGCAAGCAGGTATTCCTGAGGGAGTATTTAATGTGGTCACTGCAAGTAGCGGTGCCGAAGTCGGTGAAGTTCTCTCTACTCATCCGTTTGTAAGAAAAATATCGTTCACGGGCTCCACTGCGGTCGGTAAAATATTATTAAAACAAGCCGCTGGCACAGTCAAACGAGTGTCAATGGAACTCGGTGGTAATGCACCATTCATCGTATTTGATGATGCTGATATTGATGCGGCGGTTACAGGTGCAATGGCATCTAAATTTCGTAATACTGGCCAAACATGTGTCTGTGCCAATCGCTTCTATGTGCATGAGAGTGTTGCCAGTGAATTTGCTGAAAAGTTATCTAAACGAGTGTCTCAATTAGTTATTGGTGATGGCAGCAAAGAGGGTGTTGATCAAGGACCTTTAATTAACATTGCTGCAATTGATAAAGTTGATAGTTTGGTGACTGATGCCTTGCAAAAAGGGGCAAAATGTTTGACTGGTGGTAAAAGGCATGACTTAGGTGGCAGCTTTTATGAGCCGACAGTGTTGTTGAATGTCACGCCACAGATGTCGATCAGTCAGAACGAAATTTTTGGCCCAGTTGTGTCAATTGTGACGTTTTCATCGCAAGAAGAAGTCATTGATCTGGCGAATGATACGGTTTATGGTCTGGCCGCATATTTTTATACGCGTGATTTGAGCAGAGCTATCAATGTTTCCGAGCAATTAGAATACGGCATGGTAGGAATCAATGATGGAGTCATTTCAACTGAAATAGCGCCTTTTGGTGGCGTCAAAGAATCTGGTTTAGGACGAGAAGGTGGTCAAACGGGCATTGATGAGTTTCTTGAGACTAAATATATTTGTATCAGCGAAGTCTAAGCGCCAGCAATGCAAGATTTCTTAATCTATGGGGCTAATTAATGGTCTGTATTGCTGACTTAAATTTATTAAATCTATTCAGGGTTTCTCCTTTTTAGACATTAACTTTTATACGCTTTTTGAAGTGCAACGATGCACTGAAATTATGCAAAACCCATTAACTGACAAAAAAATTGTTAGCTTATGGGTTTTTTTATGTTTGCTGCACAAGGAGAGTGCATAACTTTATTTTTTTATAAGTTATTGATTTTTAATGCTTAATTTTAATTAAAAAATACCCTGTCGCCATAACTAATACCAGTTGGCATTCATTTTGCTAAAACATTGAATAAATGCCTTGTATCTTCAAAGGTTACTAGTCAAACGAACTTAGTATCTATTGTATTGCTGATAATCAATTTGGAGTTATTAATAAATCTTGATTGTCATTGATCTGTCATTTTAGTTTTGCATGGTATTTGCCTTATTGATTCGGAATGATTTGCTAATTGAGTTAGTTGATTCGAATCTTCAGTGGATCACTGAAGCTTTGCTAACAGTGAAGATTGAAATAGAGCTGCACTCAGCAGTGCTTAGTAACAGTATGGACTTATTTAGAGATGAAATAATGATGCAAGCAAAACACGAAATTGACCCAAATATTGAAATAGTAGAATTCGAAAAACACGAACCTGTTGTTAAAGCATCTGAAGCTATAAAAGCCAGTGAGGTGTTTGTCAAATGCTTAGAGAACGAGGGAGTTGAATATATCTTTGGTGTGCCTGGCGAAGAAAATATTGATGTATTAGATGCACTAATCGATAGCCCGATAGAGTTTGTCACTACTCGACATGAGCAAGGAGCAGCTTTTATAGCCGATGTGTTAGGTCGATTGACAGGTAAAGCAGGTGTTTGCCTTTCTACTTTGGGGCCTGGAGCGACTAACTTAGTCACAGGTGTTGCTGATGCGAATATGGATAGAGCGCCAGTTATTGCGATTGCGGGGCAAGGTTCAACGGATCGTATGCACAAAGAGAGTCATCAAATCTTAGACTTAGTTGACTTGTTCAAACCGATTACTAAATATTCGACTCAACTACGTGTTCCTGAAATTATTCCTGAGGTAGTGCGCAAGGCTTTTAAAATTGCGCAATCTGAAAAGCCAGGATGTAGTTTTATCGATTTCCCTGAAAATGTGGCGGCGGCAGAGTTGCCAGCGGGTACTTTTCCCTTAAAAAAACAAAGCCCTAGACCGGCAAAAGCACCGTTCGAAAGTTGCCAGAAAACAGCGGCAATCATTTCTGCGGCAAAATCACCGATTATCATGGTTGGTAATGGCGTGATCCGTGGTGCAGCAAGTGAATCCTTAGTCGCATTTGCCGAACAATTGAATATTCCGGTGGCAGCAACATTCATGGCAAAAGGAGTGATACCTTTTAGTCATGAATTGAGTTTAGGCGCAGTAGGCTTACAGGCGCATGATTATGTTTCTTATGGCTTTGATGAAGCAGACTTAGTTATTTGCGTAGGTGTTGATATGGTCGAATATCACCCTCGTCTTTGGAACCCTGAGCGTGATAAAAAAATCATTCACATTTGTTGTAGTCCAGCAGAAGTCGATCAGCATTATATTCTTGAAGCGGGTGTGATTGGTGAGATTGCGAGTTCTCTTGATTTGATTGTTCAGTTTTGTCAAAAAAATGATGATTCAGTGATCCATCAATTGCGAAAAACGATAGTTGATGAAGTGTCTGAGCATAAAGACACCTTAGATTTTCCAGTGAAACCGCAAAAAATAATCTGGGATTTACGCGAATCTTTGGATAAAGAAGATATTGTCATTTCAGATGTTGGTGCTCACAAAATGTGGATGGCGCGGATGTATCAAGCCGAAGCACCCAATACTTGTATTATTTCTAATGGTTTTGCCTCTATGGGAATCGCATTGCCTGGAGCAATCGCGGCAAAAATGGCATTTCCTGATCGCAAGGCGGTTGCAGTGTGCGGTGATGCTGGATTTATGATGAATAATCAAGAAATTGATACGGCTTTACGCCTAGGTTTGGACATAGTCGTATTGATTTTCAATGACAGTAAATATGGACTAATCGAATGGCATCAGAAACGCCATTTTGGTCGGTCCACAGCAATTGATTTTGTGAACCCTGATTTTGTTAAATTTGCAGAAAGCTTCGGTGCGAAAGGGTATCGGGTAGAGCGCACAGAATGCTTAATGCCAATTCTAGAAGAAGCACTCAATGATGGCACAGTCTCAATCATTGATTGCCCAGTTGATTACTCTGAAAACATGAAACTGACTGAAAAGTTAAGCAATATGACATCACCAATTGCCAGTCAAGCTGAGTAACCCAATTGCTAAATAAATAGAAATAGAAATAGAGTTTTAACCAGATAATGAGAGGAAAAGACAATGCAATCATTTAGTTTTCAAACAACACGATCCATACTTTCTGAAGTAGGTGCAACAGCTAAGATTGGTCAATTATTAGCCGAGCGTGGTTGCAAGAAAGCAGCCTTTATAACGGGTTCTAATATCTTGGAATTAGGTTTGGCTGATATGGCTCTAGCCAGTATCAAAGATGCTGGAATTGATGTTTGGGTATTTTCAGATGTCGTTGCAGATCCTCCACAAGAATTGATTCTTGATGCTGTAGAACAAGCCAAACAACAAGGTATCGATAGTGTTGTTTCAGTGGGAGGAGGTAGTTCATTAGATACTGCCAAGTTGATCGCCGTTTTGGTAAATTCTGAGCAATCGATTGAAGATATGTATGG
>CALKZN010000183.1 GCA_938002995.1 uncultured Arenicellaceae bacterium
ACAATCACAACTCGACTTTTTACCTGAACGTCATACGGATTTCATTTTCTCGGTGTTTGCTGAAGAGTTTGGTTTTGTTGGCTTTTTATTGTTGATGGTTTTGTATTTAGCAATTGTTTTTCGAGGCGTTTATATCGCTATTAGTACACGTAGTATTTTTGCCAGATTATTGTCCGGTAGCATTACATTGACATTTTTCTTTTATGTTTTTGTTAATATCGGAATGGTAGCCGGGATTTTACCTGTTGTAGGCGTGCCACTGCCTTTAGTGAGTTATGGCGGTACGTCGATGGTCACTTTAATGATTGGTTTTGGTATGTTGATGTCAGTGAGGTCGCACAGAGATGTGACCGCGCATTGATACCGTTTTAAAATTTAATAACCACATATATAGGTGGTAAAAAATAATGATTAAAAAAATACATTTTTCTTCTATTGTAAGCGCTGTTTTCATTGGTGTGACCCTGATCACTTGGCAGCCTGCAAAGGCGATAGACCTTGATCAATATCCTCGCTTGCTAAAAGCAGTGCAGCCATTGATCAATAAAGGGATCTATTCTAAAAGTGAATTAAAACAGATTTTTTCTGGCGTTGAATTACGCCAAGAAGTTATAAGAAAGAAAGCCAATGCTGCTGAGAAAGTCCTGACCTGGGGACGCGGTGGAAAACGTGGTACTGGTTATCGGGGTATCTTCATTCAAGATCAACGAATCCAGCAAGGTGCACAGTTTTGGCGAGATAATCAAGAGCTGATGGATCAAGCGAACAGTAAACTGGGTTTAGATGGATCGATGATTGCCGCTATTATTGGTGTTGAAACTAAATTTGGTCAAAACAAAGGGAGTCACCTTGTTTTGGATAGCATCGCTAGTCATATCGTCAATCGCAATAGCAAGCTGCAAACAGGCCAATTGCCGATCTTTTTGACCTTGGTGAAAAAAGGAGATCTAGCCATTGATACAAAAGGATCTTATTCAGCGGCAGTAGGAATCCCTCAGTTTATTTCCAGTAGTTATCGAGATTATGGTATTGATTTTGACGGAGATAATCGTGTTGATTTGATCTCCAGTACGGCTGATGCGATTGGCAGTGTGGCTAATTATTTTAAGAGACATCAGTGGCGGTCAGGCCAGGCTGTTATGTCAAAAGTAACGCCTAAAAATAACGAGGCAGCGAAACAGTTAGATGAAATGGCGGTGACGAAAATTAATTCTCGAGTTAAGCCTAAAACAACTTTGGCAGAGGTTGCACCCTATTTGAAATCGACTCCTGTAAACGTAAAGCCTGAGACCAAGTTGAGTGTGTTTAAATTTCTTGATGAAAATGATCGGGCCGAATATTTTGTTGGATATCATAATTTCTACGTTATCATGCGCTATAACCACAGTGCTTTATATGCACGTGCGGTATATGAATTGAGTCAACAAATTTCAAAAGCCTACTGACACCTTGACGATTATGCAAAATTCACGACCTTCCTTATACAAACTTTTTATCATATTGCTATTAGGTTCTATCCTCACGGCCTGTGGAACGGGTGGTAAAAAACGTTCAGGTGGGTATTACCAAGATGATGGTCCAGGCAGAAAAAAAGTCAATATTGATTCAGTGCCAAATGCGACACCTCGCAACGAACCCATTAATCAAGCAACTTTAAAGCCGTATATAGTCAATGGGAAACGTTTTGTACCGCTAAGATCAGCAGATGGTTTTGTTCAAGAAGGTCGAGCATCATGGTATGGCAAAAAATATCATGGTCGTAAAACATCGAATGGTGAAACCTATGACATGTACAAAATGACAGCGGCTCATCCAACTTTGCCATTACCGAGTTATGTGCGTGTCACTAATGTTGTTAATCAACGCTCAGTAATTGTTCGGGTCAATGATAGGGGGCCATTCATTGGCAAGCGTATTATCGACTTGTCTTATGTTGCCGCGCGAAAGCTAGATGTTGTTTCATCAGGCACTGGGAATGTGATTGTTGAATCCATTTCTTCAAATTATGAGGCGAAAACGCCTAGCCAGAAACCTGTTAATTCTTTACCAGCAAGCAATCGTGCAGCTGTTCAATCTCAGGGTGAAATTCCTGCGGCTAATCAGCAATATCGATATAACTTGCCGGCATCGCAACAACAGCCTGTTCAGCAGCAAAATCAACAGCAACCGTCTCAACAGCAACCCATCCAGCAGCAAGCTCAGCGGCCCCAGCTAGTTCCTTCATATGGAGGTTCTAATGGGCAGGCAAATCAGGCTGCTCAATCCGGAACGCCTAACTATAAATCAGTACAGCCTCGTTTCAGTGCTGGGCAATGGATTCAAGTGGGCGCTTTCTCAGTGCGAAACAATGCAGAAAAATTGGTATCTCGTTTAAATGCCTCGGGCTATCAAAATGCTCAAGTGAACCAACAAAATAATTTATTTAAAGTCTTGGTTGGGCCTATTAATCAACAACAAATTGCTTCAACACAACGTTCGCTGAAAACTAATGGCTATTCAGCCATTATTGTTAAACCCTAAGCCGTCAAGCTTTAAGTATTATTCTTTTTGGTTAAGTGTTATTTGTTTTAGCAAAGTAATTTCATTCACAGTTAGATCATAATGAAAAAAATTCAATTTATTTTTATATCGTTACTTTTATGTGTGGCTAATCTTGGCCATGCAGTTAATTTACCGCCATCACTGACAAGTCAGGTGCCTTTACCTACGATTGAAGCTGAATCATGGGTGCTACTTGAGTCTGAAACTCAATGGGTACTTGCTGAAAAAAATTCAGATAAAAGAATTGAACCCGCAAGTTTGACTAAATTAATGACACTCTATGTTTTGTTTGAATTAATAGAAAAAGGTCAATTTAATTTACAAGATAAAGTACGTATAAGTGAGAAAGCTCGCTATGTAGAAGGTTCTCGTATGTTTGCAGAGCTTAATAGTGAAATTAGTGTATTAGATTTGCTCAAAGGTATCATTGTGCAATCTGGTAATGACGCCAGTATAGCACTTGCAGAGCATGCTGCTGGTTCTGAAGAAGGCTTTGCAGTGCTGATGAATGATGCCGTAAAACGTATGCAATTAAAGAACTCTCAATTCAAAAATGTTTCTGGTTTGCCTGCTGAAGGTCACTATTCTTCTGCGCGAGATATTGCTTTGATCAGTCAAGCGCTTATTCAGGACTATGGACAGTACTACCCTTGGTTTAGTGTTCGAGAAATGACTCATAATAATATTACACAATCAAATCGTAATCGTTTACTGCTTCGAGCTGATTGGGTTGATGGCTTGAAAACTGGACATACTGAAGCCGCAGGATATTGCCTTGCTGCTAGTGGCAAGCAGGGAGACACTCGATTTATAGCAGTTGTCACAGGTGCTGATAGTGATAAAAGCCGATCAAACGCGACATTTAGCTTATTGCAATATGGTTTTGCCAACTATGAACATTACTCCCCTAAAGCAGATGATTTAATCAAAAAAGTACGTGTATATGGAGGAGAGCAAGATAGTGTAGATATCAAACCTTCGACGCCAATTCATGTGGTGTTACCAAAAGGTGAATCAAAAAGTGATTATGATAATGTTTCAATTAATTATCGTTTAGACGAGTTTTTATCGGCACCTGTTAATGCGGGTGATAATGCAGGTGTTATCAGAGTTAGCTATAAAGATGAATTAATCGCCACTAGTGCGATGGAAACCAGTAATGATATTGCCTTGGGGTCATTAATTAAACGTGTCAAAGATAGTATAAAACGTCTTTTTTAACTGCATAATTTGAGAGCGGCTAATTTAGGTTTAGTAATATGGTAGATAAGAAGACTGACAAAGTACAAGATGGTTTTGATGCGATTGAATATCCATTGGATTTTTCATTTAAAGCAGTATGTGAAAAACTAGGAAACAGATCGATTGAGGACTTGCAAGTGGCTGTTCGTCAAGCGATTGAATCAGTTGTAGGAACATCTGCAACGAAAGGAATTTCAAGCAAAGAGAGTAGTGGGGGAAAGTATGTGTCTATCACTACAGTTGCACGATTAGAGAATCGGCAACAACTCGAAAATGTTTATACGGCTATCTCTCAGTTAGATATAGTCAAGATGACTCTTTGACGAATAAAAGCATCAATTTCACCGAAACATTTTTGTCAAAACCACAATTGCTAAAATCACAATTACCAAAACTGCAGTTATCAAGACAGTCGCTGTGAAAATTAAACACCTAAGTTTAACGCCATATCTAATCGTACAAACAGCGATGCAATCTTTTGTCGAGCAGGCAACAGCTGGCACTGAAGATGAAATTTGGTTTGTTGAACATCCTCCTGTTTATACTCAAGGCACTGCCTGTGATTTGAGTACTTTAATAGCCTCTGACATTCCTGTGGTTAAATCTGATCGAGGGGGGCAAATCACCTATCATGGTCCCGGGCAAATTGTGATGTATGTTTTATTGAATGTGAAACGTAATGGTCTTGGTGTAAAGGGCTTGGTCAATGCGCTAGAGCAAACGATGATTGATGTGTTGGCAAGCTATCAAATTCACGCAAATCGTCTTGCTGGTGCTCCAGGCGTTTATGTTGAGGGCGCTAAAATTGGTGCATTAGGCTTACGTGTTCGGAAAGGTTTTAGTTATCACGGCTTAAGCTTGAACGTGGACATGGATTTGAAGCCGTTTCAAAATATTGACCCTTGTGGCTATAAGGATATGCCTGTTACCCAAATCAAAGATCAACTGGATTCTAAAGAGTCGATAACAATGGCTGAAGTTCAACAAGCATTGATTGATTCATTATTAACATTGTTTCCACAGCCGCCGCTGAAAAGATGATCTAAGTAAATGGTTCGAAAAGATAGGGAATTTCTTAATAGTAATTTTCTAATGATTGGCAGTGACTGTTTTATTGATTTCTTCAAGTCTAGTGGGTGTGCCAATATCGTGCCATTCACCAGAAAAAACCAAGCCAAATAATGACTCTTTATCACACCATTCATTGAACAAAGGTGCTAAAGGTCGTTTGCCTTCGGCTAAGTGAACAAATGCCTGTTTACGATAGCAAGCGATGCCGCTAAACGTGTAGACTTCTTGAAGTTCTGGATGAGTGTTTTTGCTCAGAACGCAATTATTTTGAGGGTTTAATCCAAAGTCGCCGTCAGCATTGTGCGAGGGGTTTTGTATCAATACTAATGTCGCATTAATAGCTTGTGGGCCTGATGTATCTAAGGCTCTTTGATGGTGTGCTAACAAGTGCTTAATATCAAAATCTGTCCAAATATCTGCATTAATACATAAAAAATGATCACTTTTGATTAATGGTAAAGCTTGGCGTATGCCTCCAGCTGTTTCAAGTGCGCCAGATTCACGCTCATCCGAATAGCGTATATCTATTCCCCATTGCTGACCATCGCCAAGCTTTTCAATAATTTGTTCACCAAGATAATCAATGTTGATGATTATATGTTTGAAACCTTCTTTTGCTAAGCCTTGAACGTGATGTTCTATTAAACTTTTGCCGGCAACCTGCAACAATGGTTTAGGCGTTTCCTTTGTTAACGGCATCATGCGTTTGCCTCGGCCAGCGGCAAAAATAAAGACGTCAGTATTTTCTGGTGTTAATAGCATATTACACCTTATCTTTATTTGGGAAGCGCTTGAGGATATCGGCTAAACCTTGCAGCTCATCATATTGTTCACAGGTGTTAAGCAAGTACTCATAGGTCAGAGGAATATCATTGAGATATTGATCTTTATTATCTCGAAAGTACAACCGAGAAAAAATACCCAATACTTTTAAGTGTCGTTGAACACCCATCCAGTCAAACCATTGTTGCCATTGCCCATTATCAGCGTTGTTATGAATGCCTATCGCAATTGATTGTTTTTGAAAGTGCTCAATCCATTGTTTTACCTTTAGCGTTGGCCATTGAATATAACAATCTTTAAATAGTGATACCAAATCATAGGTAATTGGTCCAATGACCATGTCCTGATAATCGATGATGCCCGGGTTGTTTTCTGTGGTCACTAATAAATTGCGACAATGATAATCACGGTGTACCAATACTTGGGGCTGTTCTAATGCGCTGTTGATAAGCAATTTTTGCACTTGCTTGAGTGTGGATTGATCTTGCTTATTCAGCGATGCTTGGTGATAGTGCTGAATGTACCAATCTTCAAAGAGTTGTATTTCTTCACCTAGTTTTTGCGCGGTATATTTGGGAGCATCATCAGCCTGCGCATTTGATTGCATCTTTAACAGTGCTTGCATGGCATCGTCATATAATTGGTCAGCAAATTTTTCACTAAGAGCTTCTTGAAAAACCTGTGTCCCTAGGTCGCTGATAAGTAAAAATCCTTGTGCCAAATTTTTCTCAAAAATAATTGGAACATTTAAGTCACATCTGGCCAGAACTTCAGTGCAACGAACAAACAATGCATTGTCTTCATGTTGAGGAGGTGAATCCATCACGATGAAAATTTTTGGTAATGATTGTGAGTTGTTGGGGTCAATTGTGACTCTAAAATAACGCCTGAAACTAGCATCTGCAGAAGCAGGCTCAATTGCTATAACTGTTAGTGCCAAATTGTTAGTCAGCCAGTCAGAAAGTTGTGTGTATCGTTTATCCAAAATAAGAGTTTTAGTTTAGTAGGTGTAAAGGGAAAAATTGTTAACAAAAGCTATTTTTCCATGAAGTCGTATTGGGTCTTGCAAGGATAGTCATGTATAGTAAGCACTTAATAAAAATCTGTCGACAGTGTGAAGAAAAATAAATAGCTTTAGCGTTTATTTTTTAACAGCAAAGTTGACTTACAATCGCTAAAATAATAAGTGACAACTTCTAGTCAAGCACTGAGTAGTCCAGTACTGAGAACCCAAACAGAGGAAAAAATATGCTTTTTCGAGATCGAGTCAATTTATCTCTAACTCCTGCATTGAAAAAAAGTTCTAAGCTGAAAGTGAAACTAATTACTAGTTTGATCGCAGCTCCGGTCATGATGGTTGGGCACAGTGCAGTTTTTGCAGCGCCATCAGGCAATGCAAACTTTGACGATGAAGCACAAAGATCATCTCATTGTTCTCCAGACATTTTAGCTTTCCCAAATCACAGTAAGGCTGATTCAGAAGGCGTTCTTCCTATTGTTCTAGAAGCGGATGAGGTAGAGTCCGAAGGCAAAAAGAAGGTCACACTAAAAGGCAAAGCGTTTGTTGCTCAAGGCCGACAAAGCATAGGCGGTGAAACGATTGTCTATGACCGAGAGAATGACAAAGTTCAAGCTAATGGAGCGGTAGAACTTCGCTCTGTAGCGGGTGATTTGATTACTGCTGAATCAGTTGAGTTAGATGTGAACACATCGATTGGTTCTGCAGATAACGCAAAATTTAAACTAGCAGAACGTGGTTTTATCACTGAACAAACCAATGCTGTTGCAGTGCAATCGCGTGGTTCAGCGAAAAAAGTTTTGGTTGAAGGCGAAGACTTTGTGCGCTTGAAAAAGGCTGCATATACAACCTGTGTTGAAGGTCAGGATGATTTCTTTATTAAAGCATCTGAACTTGAATTAGATCGTGCCACAGGTATTGGTACGGCGAAAAATGCACGCTTTGTATTTAAAGGCGTTCCATTTTTCTATTTACCACGCGTTAGTTTTCCAATTTCAGATAAACGAAAAACAGGTTTCTTGTTTCCAGTTATAGGTTCCGATAGTGAATCAGGCTTCTTTTTTGGGACGCCTTGGTATTGGAATATTGCTCCGAATGCAGATGCAACAATTACGCCAAAAATATTTACTGATCGCGGCGTTCAATTAGGTATCGAAGCTCGTCATCTATCTAAAAATTCAGAAACTGCAATTAATGCGGAAGTATTACCAAGTGATAGTGAATTTGTCGATGAAAATGGTGAGACAGATCAAACGCGACATTTTATTGCGATTGACCATGAACAAAATTTTACGGAAAAATTATCATTAACATTAGATATCAATGATGTGTCAGATACTGAATACTTCCGTGACTTCAGAACTAACATCAATGCTTTCAGCTCTACATTTACGCCTAGTGAAGCACGATTAGAGTATTTAGAAGAAAATTGGGATTTACGCTTGCGAACAGTTACCTATCAAGTGATTGATGATAGCGTAACTGCTGACCCTTTCGATATCCTTCCGGAATTGAGTTTTAATAATCGTTATGATGATATTGCTGGCAGTGGTTTTAATTTCCGCACCAATGCGTCAGCAACGAATTTCAAACGTGATGGCGAAGAATCGAACTCTCGTGTGCTAATTAAGCCTAGTATTGAACGCCCATTTGAAAATGTTTGGGGCTTTGTTAAGCCAAAGTTAGAAATTGATTTTGCATCGTTTAGTCAAGAAGATGTTGATTCAAGAACTGCGCCAATTTTATCAATTGATTCAGGTGTTTTCTTGGAGCGCCGGACTAGCTTTCAAGGCGGAAAAGCATTGCAAACACTGGAACCACGATTGTTTTATGTGAATGCAAACTCTGATGCAAATGAAGGCGGTGGTATTGCAAATTTTGATACTACAGCGCTAGATTTTAATAACTTCAATGATTTGTTTAGTACCACTGGTTTTACAGGTGGTGATAACGTTGCTGATGGCCAACGATTGACATTCGCTTTAGCGACACGCTTCTTTGATAGTGAAGGCGATCAACGTCTTAAGGCTCAAATTGGTCAAGTTCTTTTTATTGATGAACTGGAGTCAACCAATGACGAAGGTGTTACAACGACTCGCGATAAATCTGATGTGTTGCTTGATTTAGATTTTCAAGTTACTGATTCCTTGAGATTGAATTCATTCTTTGGTTATGGAGATATTGATGGTACTGGCGATGAAATTCGAAATGCTAACTTCAATATTGACTATCAACCATCGCCTCATAACTTTATTAAATTTTCCTATCGTTTGAACAAAGACCTCAACTCAGATAATACTATTGTTGATAGTAGTCAGTTTGTTGCTGAAGCGTCTTGGAAAGTTACTCCTCAATGGCGCGTATTTGGTGCTCAGCGTTATGACATTGAAGATTCAGAGAGTATTCAAACCCAATTTGGTGCCGAATATGATGCTTGTTGCTGGAGCTTGGCACTGACTGCTGATCGCTTGCGTAAAAGTGAAGATGAATTTAGAAATGCAATTTTTGCGCAGATTGAGTTTGCTGGTTTAGGTAAAATTAAAACAGGTTTTCAATAATCACAATAAATAAATGAAGCCTTTACGATAGATTTTTCATGATCGTGAATTGTGAGTTGAATAGTATGAATTTTTTCAAAAATAAGCCGTTATCTATTGTTTCAATATGTTTAAATTTGTTGGTGTTGTTAGTATTGATAGTGCCAATTCATTCACATGCGCAGACATTTGTTGATAAAATTGTTGTTATTGTCAATGACGATGTAATTACTGAAGGGGAGTTATTACAACGCATCAAACGTGTGCAAGTTAATAATAATTTGACCAAAGTTGATCGGGATCTTCATGATCAGATTCTCAAAAATATGGTTGAAGAACTTGTTCAGTTACAAAGAGCGAAACAAATTGGTATTTCAACAAGTGAAGCTGAAGTTGATCGTTTAGTGCAACGATTTGCTCGACAACGCAAAGTGTCACTTGGTGAACTTGAAAACCAACTAATTCGTCAAGGTTTAAGCTATGAAGATTTTCGCCAAGACCTGAAGACGCAATCGATTGTTCGTAAACTTGTTAGGAGTGACGCTGCTCGGTCTGTAACCGTGACGGATGAAGAAATTGACACCTTCACCAAGGCAAATAATATTAAGTCTAAAGCAGTGGCTTATGATGTGTCATATTTATTTATCAAAGCACCAGATGGGTCAAGTGAAGCAGAGCAAGACGCTTTGTTAACGACAGTAACTGCTGCTAAAGATCAGTTGGACAAAGTTAGCTTCAGTGATTTAACCGTTAAATTGGCTGAATCAAAGCTACAAGCTACCACCCAGAACTTAGGTTTGAATCCTGCTGAGAAACTACCTAGCATTTTCAATAAAGTCCTGTCGAAAATGGTTCCTGGGAATTACAGTGATGCTTTTAAAACATCATCTGGAATTTACGTATTGAAGCTTAATAATGTTCAAGGTGGCGCTGCTGTAACTGAAAAGCGTAAAGCTCAACATATTTTGATTACAGCCAAGTCGCAGTTAGAGATAGAAAGAGCAAAGAAAGTTGCTGCTAGACTCAAATCTCAGGTGGCTGCTGGAGCTGACTTCACTAATGTCGCTAAATATTATTCAGATGACTCAACATCAGCTGCAACGGGTGGAAACTTAGGATGGGTTCGAGCGGGTCAAATGGTGCCAAGATTTGAGTCGGCATTATTTGCTTTGCAAGAAGGGCAGATTAGTGACCCAGTTGTGACTAATTTTGGTGTTCATATTATTAAGTTGAACGAAATTTCTAGAGAGGCAAACCCAGAAGAAGAATTGAAGGCTATTGCTTTTAATAATTTAATGTCACAAAAAGTGGATCAGTATTATCCTGCCTTTTTATCTCAATTAATGGGTAGAGCTTATATTAAGTACTTATAGATCTATTAAATATATAGATGAGTTTTGATGTCGTGCATGCGTGTGTGATAAGCAATAAAAAAGGCGAGGTTTCTCTCGCCTTTTTTGCTGAATAAGCTATATAAAGTATTTAGTATTCAATAAATATTTATGCGCGTTGCTTTTCCTTGATCTCTTCTAAGGTTTTGCAATCAATGCAAAGCTCAGCAGTAGGGCGTGCTTCAAGACGGCCAATGCCGATTTCTACACCACAACGATCACACCAACCATACTCATCGGTATCTAGGCGGGAAATTGAGCTAACAATCTTTTTTAATAACTTACGATCACGATCACGGCTACGAAGCTCCAATGACATGTCTGTCTCTTGACTAGCGCGGTCATTAGGATCAGGCAAGTTGCTATATTCATCTTGCATGACATTGATAGTTTTCGACACATCTGCAAATAGTTCAGCGCGCCAGTTTTCTAAAATTTGTCTGAAGTGTTCAATTTGTTTTTCATTCATATACTCCTCGCTTTTCTTAGCTTTGTAAGGAGTTACGCCGAAAATTAAATTATCTTCTTGCTTTGCTTGGGCTTGAGTTGTCATTATTTACTCACAATAAAAAAAACCGATGGCGCTTTTTACACTAGAAGCGGCCAACATGCAATGAAAAATTGGTTATCAGAGAATGAATGTGAAAAAGTGTGTTGAAATGTTAATTTATTAGCTTGTAATGTTAGCAACTTGAAATTATCAAT
>CALKZN010000184.1 GCA_938002995.1 uncultured Arenicellaceae bacterium
TTTCAAAATCATTTTCCTCAACCTGCATTTAAATCAAAATCAAGCAGAGCATTGAGTGTTGAATCAGATGTGGCCGCATCGCCTTTAGAAATGTTTGGTTTGCAAAGAATTAACGCCAGAATTCAAGTTGTTTTTCGTTTGCAATAATTCTTTATTTAGCAAATATACGTACGTAGTAATGGGGTACATTAAGTAACAAAATGGATATTTTTCCCCTCATCCTTTAGTTAGATAAGATAAGGGGATCAATACTTTGGGAAAATGATGTATAAAATCATATTTTATACATGCTTCTTTCTACAGTTCTCACGACTACTTATAGTTAATCCTTTTTTATAGATATCGTAAGAAAAAAACCAAAGGTTGAATTGGTAACACTCTATTACAATACGGTATAGTTTTAATTAATAAAACATTTCTTTGGGAGTAAATAATAATGAAAAAATTAATCTTGATAGCTTTTTTATCAGTTTTCATGAGCAATTCAGCCATTGCTCAAACTGTTAATTGGCGCATCGCACAAACGTGGCCAAAAGATTTCCCTGTGTTTGGAGATTCCGTCAAAACTATGGTTCGATTAGTAGATGAACTATCCGGTGGAGAATTTAAAATTAGCATTGTTGATAGAAGTGTTCATAAAAAAGCGCTTGGTATCTTTGATCTGGTGAAAGACGCTGAATATGAAATGGGCCATTCAGTTTCTTATTATTACAGAGCTCAGGAACAAAATGCTTTGTTTTTTTCAACCTTGCCGATGGGGATGATTGCGGTTGAACAATATTCATGGTTTTATTATGGCGGCGGCTTGGAGTTAATGCAGAAAACATATCAAAAACATGGTCTGCTCTCGTTTCCTGGAGGTAATACAGGAAATCAGATGGGAGGCTGGTTTCGTAAAGAGATTAAATCACTTGATGATCTGAAAGGCTTAAAGATGCGCATACCGGGTTTGGCTGGGGATGTAATGGCCGAGTTGGGCGTTAAAACGACAAATTTGCCGCCAAATAGACTGTATGATGCATTGGAATCTGGTGAGCTTGATGCACTTGAATGGGTGGGCCCATCTCTTGATTTAGATATGGGTTTTCATAAGATCGCGCCATTTTATTATACAGGCTGGCATGAGCCAGGCACTGAGTCAAACTTTATTGTTAACCAAGCAGCTTTAAATAAACTTTCTAAGAAACATCAAGCTATTTTAAAGACTGCGATGAAAACAGCAGCTTACGATACGTTTATTTTGACTTATCATTTAAGTAGCGAAAACTTAGCTACTATGCAGAAAGATTTTCCTAACATTAAAATCCGCGCATTCCCACCACAGGTTTTTCGCGCTTTGGTAAAAGCTTCCAAAAAGAAGCTAGACGAAATTGCGGCTTCAGGTGATGATCTAACGCGTGAAATTATTGAGTCGATTCGCAGTTATCAAGCAAAATCTCGTTTATGGACAAGATTTTCTGATCAAGCCTACACTAATAACGCATTCTAGATATCTCTAAATATCGCTCTAGCCCAGACAAGTTAACGCTTGTTTGGGCTTTTTTTAATAAGTGAAGGTAACATAGCAAAATTATCATTGAGTCTGCTAGAATAATATCGCTCTTAATTGGGGTTCTTAATAATAAAATTAATATTTTACTTACCAGAGGAATACGAATCATGAAAAAAATGGCAAAACTGGCTGCTGTGTTGATGGCTGCGGCTTTCACAACCAACACGCTTGCAGCAGATATTACCTTGAAGTTGGCTCATACGTGGCCAAAAGGCTTCCCTTTGTTTGCAACATCGGTTGATGAATATGCAAAACTTGTTAATGAAATGTCTGATGGAAAAATCGAAATTCTAGTCGATAGCCGTAATAAGCATAAAGCTGCATTCGGAATTTTTGATTTTGTTAAATCAGGCCAATATGATATCGGTCAATCAGCGTCTTACTACTACGGTGGTAAAGAGCCAGATGCATTGTTTTTTACAACTATGCCTTTTGGTATGACTGCTATTGAGCAAACTGCATGGTTCTATGAAGGTGGTGGTCTTGAGCTTGCAAACGAAGTTTACGCTAAACATGGAATGGAAGTGATGCTTGCGTTGAATACTGGCCAGCAAATGGGAGGTTGGTTTCGTAAAGAAATCAATTCAGTTGCAGATCTAAAAGGTTTGAAAATGCGTATTCCAGGCTTTGGCGGAAAAGTAATGGCTAAAGTCGGTGCAGTGCCAACGAATCTTCCTCCTGGTGAGTTATATCAAGCTTTAGAGCGTGGCACAATTGATGCGCTTGAGTGGGTAGGACCATCACTGGATTTACGTATGGGTTTTCACAAAGTGGCTCCTTACTATTACACTGGTTGGCATGAGCCAGGTGCTGAATTGATGTTTTTCTTCAATAAAAAGAAAATAGATTCATTACCAGCATGGGCACAATCTGTTTTGCGTAATGCGGCTAAATTGACAGGTTATAAAGCTTCGACACAAACTTTCCACGCATCATTGGAAAACTGGGCGACAATTAAAGCCGAGTATCCAAACGTGAAAGTAAAAGACTTTCCGAAAGAAGTCATTCAAGCATTGAAAAAAGCTAATGCAGAATTGATTGCTGAAGAAGCGAAGCGTGGCGGTCTTACTCAGCGTATCGTAGAATCACAAGCAGCTTATTTGAAAAAAGCACGTGCTTGGACACAGATTGGAGATCAATCTTATCTAAACAATATTGCTAAGTAATTTAATTACAAAGCATCGTTAGATAAATAATCAATTTCTTGGTTGTAGCTGTACCTAAAAAAGCGAAGGTTTTACCTTCGCTTTTTTTTGCCTAGATTTTATTTTTTAGAGATGAATGAAAGGCATTTGCTCAGTATTACTACGTATCAATTTAGCAAAACTAACGGATATTAATTTTTTTTCATCTGGTTAGACTATTAATTCGAAAATAAAATTCTAATTAGAGGAATACGAATCATGAAAAAAATGGCAAAACTGGCTGCTGTGTTGATGGCTGCGGCTTTCACAACCAACACGCTTGCAGCAGATATTACCTTGAAGTTGGCTCATACGTGGCCAAA
>CALKZN010000185.1 GCA_938002995.1 uncultured Arenicellaceae bacterium
CGACTATTATTAATTACAATTATTAAGTAAAAGGGTAAGTCGCTAATTAACTATTAGCCTTCTTAAAGCTTTCCATAAAATCAATCAATGCATCAATGCCAGACTCAGGCATTGCATTGTAGATACTTGCACGCATACCTCCAACAGACCTATGGCCTTTTAAGGAATGCAAACCTGCAGAATGGGACTCTGACAAAAATTGAGCATCCAAATCACTATTAGCTAAAATAAACGGTACATTCATGCGTGAACGCGCACCTATATCAACAGGGTTTGTATAAAAACCACCAGAATTATCAACATAATCGTATAACTTGCTTGATTTACGCACATTGATTTCTTCCATTGCAGCAATTCCACCTGCTTTCTTTAAGTAATCAAAAACCATTGCTGATAAATACCAGGCAAACGTTGGTGGCGTATTACTCATGGAATCTGATTCAGCCATGACCTTCCAATCCATTAATCGTGGCGTGCTTTCAAGAGCATTGCCCATCAAATCATCCCGAACAATAACGATGGTTAAACCAGCTGGACCAATATTTTTTTGCGCTCCTGCATAGATAACTCCATATTCAGACACATCAAATTCACGAGATAAAATCGTGGAAGACATATCCGCAACAACAGGTTTATCAGTTTTTGGTAAAGCGTAGGACTCAACCCCAGCTATGGTTTCATTAGTTGTGACGTGCAAATATGCAGCATCATCATTTAAATTCCATTCCGAAGGTGAAGGAAAAGATGTAAATTTTGAATCAGACGTATTTACTACTTCGTTTGCAATACAAAAGCGTTGTGCATCTTTGACTGCTTTAACACCCCAGTGGCCAGTGACTGCATAATCAGCCGATGTTTTATCACCTAGCAAATTCAGAGGAATTGCTGAAAACTGACTAGTTGCACCACCTTGCAAAAACAATACTTTATAGTTTGAAGGAATACTCATTAACTCACGCAGATCAGCTTCTGCTTGTTCGGCCAATGCCATAAAAGGTTTGCCGCGATGCGACAGCTCCATTACCGAAGCACCTTGACCATTCCATTCCAACATATCTTGTTGAACTTGTTTTAAAACCGCCTCAGGCAACATCGCTGGACCAGCACTAAAGTTATATATTCGACTCACGTTTTGCTCCGGATTTTTTCGAAAAATAGTTTTTAAGCGTAATTTTTAATAAGAAAAGATCTCAAAATTTTAAACATGAGAAGTGTTTCCTATTTATAGCGGGATGGTAGTCTAATCAAAAATACAAGAAACTAAAACCCAGAGAATGAATATAAAGGCTGATTTCATAAATAGATCATAAAATCAGCCTTTTTCTTGCTTTATTCTTCTTCCGTACCTTCTAGTTCGGCACCATTTGAGCTTGCATCAGGTGAACCTTCACCAACTCCTTCAGCATCAACATCTAAACTTTCATCATCTTCATCTGACTCAACGACCTTTTCAACACTGATCAATAATTCATTTTTGCCGACATTGATCAGTTTCACACCTTGAGTATTGCGACCAATCACTGATATCTCACTCATACGAGTTCTCACCAGAGTTCCACCATTAGTAATTAGCATTGCCTCATCAGAATCTTCGACCAATAATGCACCAACTGCATCACCATTACGCTCAGTAACCTGAATAGAAATTGTTCCCATACCGCCACGTCCCTGACATGAATAGTCAGATAATTTAGTACGCTTGCCATAGCCTTTTTCTGTTGCAGTAAGAACTGTCGCTTCAGAATCAGAATCAGTAATCAGCATCGAGTTGACGCGATGCTTAGCGTCCATACGAATACCACGGACTCCTCTAGCCGTTCTGCCCATTTCTCGAACATCTTGTTCAGCGAATCGAATTGCTTTACCAGAGGTTGCAAACAGCATGACATCTTGATTGCCTTCGGTTAATCCAACACCGACCAATTGATTATCATCAACCAAATCGAGTGCGATAATTCCATTTGCGCGTGGACGAGAAAATTGTTCAAGCGCAGTTTTCTTAACCGTACCATCACTGGTTGCCATGAAGACAAACTTACCATCTTCAAAGCCTTTAACAGGTAATACTGCTGTAATACTTTCATCGCCCTCTAATGGCAACAAGTTCACTAATGGTTTACCTTTCGCTGCACGACCTGCTTGGGGAAGTTGATAAACTTTGAGCCAGTAGACCTTGCCACGACTTGAGAAACATAAAATAGTATCGTGGGTATTCGCCACGAATAACTTTTCAACAAAGTCATCATCTTTTGTTTTCGCTGCAGACTTACCTTTGCCACCACGACGTTGCGCACGATAGTCAGACAATGGTTGTGATTTTGCATAGCCTTCATGTGACAATGTGACGACTAAATCTTCTTCGGCAATCAGGTCTTCTAAACTCAAATCAAGCTTTCTAGCCATAATTTCAGTACGACGTTCATCACCATATTTTTCACGAATTTCTTCGAGTTCTTCACGAATTACTTCCATCAAACGATCAGGGTTTTCTAGAATTTCAATCAGTTCAGCAATGCGTTGCAACACTTCTTCATATTCATCACGAATTTTCTGCTGCTCTAAACCGGTTAAACGATGCAATCGCAAATCAAGAATTGCTTGAGCCTGAACTTCGGACAGATGATAACCATCTGGGAGTAAACCAAATCGAGTACCATCCATATCGTCCGGCAAGCAAGAAACTGACCCAACAGCATCAATCATGGCTTGCACTTCAGTGGACTTCCAAACTTTGCCCAGCATCTTTTCTTTCGCTTCAGCCGGATTAGCAGAGTTCTTGATCAACTCAATCATTTCATCAATATTGCTAATAGCTAATGCTAGGCCTTCTAGAATATGCGCTCGTGCACGAGATTTACGCAAATCAAAAATACTGCGTCGTGTCACCACTTCACAGCGATGACGTATAAATTCATCCAACATATCTCGTAAATTAAATAGACGCGGTTGATTATTAATCAACGCCACCATATTAATACCGAAAACTGTCTGCAATTGAGTTTGCTGGAAAAGTTGATTTAAAATAACTTCAGCTACTTCGCCACGACGAAGTTCTATTACCGCTCGCATGCCGGACTTATCTGACTCATCACGAATCGCAGTAATTCCTTCTACTTTTTTATTCTTAACTAACTCAGCAACCTTTTCAATAAGGCGAGCTTTGTTAACCATATAAGGCAATTCATCAATAACGATGCTTTGCTTACCATTCGATTCTTTTGTTTCGATATGCGTACGTGCACGCATATAGATTTTTCCTCTACCGGTTTTGTATGCATCAACAATGCCATCACGACCATTGATAAAACCTGAAGTAGGAAAGTCTGGGCCAGGAATAAATTCCATCAATTCTTCAACTGTCACATCCGGATTTTCAATCATAGCCATACAGCCATTGATAACTTCCGTTAGATTATGTGGCGGTATATTAGTCGCCAGACCAACAGCAATACCCGATGAGCCATTGACAAGTAAATTAGGAAAACGCGTGGGCATAACCAAAGGTTGCGTTTCGCTTTCATCATAATTTGGACCGAAATCTACCGTATCTTTTTCCAAGTCGGCTAATAGTTCATGTGCGATTTTCTGCAAACGAATTTCGGTATAACGCATCGCAGCTGGTGAATCACCATCAACTGAGCCAAAGTTACCCTGACCATCGACCAATGGATAGCGTAAAGAAAAGTCCTGCGCCATACGTACAATCGTGTCGTAAACAGCCGTATCGCCATGTGGATGATATTTACCAATCACATCACCAACAACACGTGCTGATTTCTTATAAGGCTTATTAAAAGCAATGCCTAGTTCTGACATCGCATATAAGGCGCGGCGATGAACAGGCTTCAAACCATCTCGAACATCTGGCAAGGCGCGACCAACAATCACACTCATTGCATAGTCCAAATAGGACTGACGCATTTCTTGTTCTAAATTAGCGGGAATTGTTTCTTTTGCGAACTGCTCTGGGTTATCAGACATGCGGCTTTTTTATGTTATTTTTGACCCGAAAATTATAACATGAAAGCCTAACAAAAACGAAGCTGAAACAGTATTTTTGAACGACAAATAAAGAGCAATATCTTATTGATTTTATTAAAAAATATAAAACTCAACAAACACAATAAAATCATTATGTTAGTCCTACAAACTAAAATCAAAATCATGCGTAAAAAATAGCGATATTTTTTACTAATGCAAACTTACAGAATGGATATAAAATTTTATTAAAAAAACCTTTTTATAAAGGATAAAAACACAACTCTTAAACAGCAATATCATTCCTTAAAGTAGCATTACTTGGGCGATAAAATTTTATTGCGTTTCGACTAAAAACATCCATCGCTGCTTGCACATCTAATGCATCAGCAACCAATTCAAAGTCAACGCTCGTATAACGGCTTGGCGCTCTTGTAGAAGGTAAATCCGTACCAAACATTAATGCATAAGGATTCGCGCTTTGAATATCTTTGAGCGCACTCCTAACATCAAAATCAACGCGACTAAAACCCGTCGCTTTAACATGAACGCCTTTTTCAATTAACTTTAAAAGCTCTGGCATTCCTTGCAAGCTCAAACCAAGATGATCAATACTCACTTCAGGGAGTTTGAGCAGTAACTGAGAAAAACTTTCTATATCCTTCGAATCAACATATAACTCAACATGCCAATTTGCCAATTCATAAATCCTTGACGCCATTGAAGCTAAATTTCTAAGCTCTTCGGATCCACCTCGCTTCATATTAAAACGTACAGCTCTTACCCCGACATCATTCAAGGCAAGAATTTCTTGATCTGTTGTTTCAATTGGAAGCTGGGTCACCCCTACATAGTCATCCCCTAGTGTCTTCAAAGCTTCAATCAAATAACCTTGATCGTATACTTGAAATGAACCTGAAACGATCGCCCCTCCACATAATTGATAAGCAGATGTTTCTCGCACGTAATCATTGCAAGTATATTCATCAGGCAAATAGCCATTATTTTCAATTAACGGAAAATATGAATCAATGATATGTAAATGACTATCAAAAATAGGAAATCTGTCTAAGGCTTTCATTTACTTAATAAATACTAAAGAATCGTTAACATGGTAAACATTAAAAATTCTTATTAGAACGTTAAGTTAACGCTATTGAGGCATTTGAATAATTTCAGATATCTCCAATGTGCCATTAATATCTAAAAATGGACAACTTTGAGCCATTTTGATCGCCTCATCAATAGAGTCCGCCTGCAAAAGCGTATATCCAGATATTCCAGTGGTGCTTTTAGCCTCAATTCCCCCTGTTGAGCTTACCGTATTAATATTCTTCAAGGGATTCATTGGACTAAGCACAGAATCTCCCAAAGAATTAAGCCACGCTTGATATTTAGCAAAGTGAGATCTACCTTCTTCAGGTGTAGCTGGTTGATCTCCACCGATATAGTTTAATAAAAATTGCGGCATATATAACTCCTACTTTTCAAAATTATCTTTAACGATCTCAATCTTTCTTAGTTGTTGTTTTATGATATTCAGTCCTTGCTGGCGCTTGATTCACAGACATCATTTCAATCCTATTCACATTTACATGTGCCGGCTGGTCAAGCACCCAAAGTACAGCACTAGCAATATCTGCAGAGTTTAGCGCTTCAATCCCATCATAGACACTAGCTGCTTTATCAGCATCACCACCAAACCGAACTAATGAAAATTCAGTATCCAATATCATTCCTGGTTCGATATTGCTCACACGCACTGCCGTACCCAATAAGTCTGATTTTAAATTCAAGGTGAATTGCTCAACAAACGCTTTTGTAGCTCCATACACATTACCTCCTTTGTAAGGATAAGTACCTGCGATTGAACCAATATTCACAATATGACCAAGATTACGATCAACCATACCCGGCAGCACATGATGCGTTAAAAAAGCCAAACCAGAACAATTCAAATCAATCATAGTCTGCCAATCTTTCCAATTTGACTGCTGGCCAGTCCCCAAGCCTAAAGCCGCACCTGCACAGTTGATTAGAACATCACATTGTTGAAACTCCACCGGAAGGCGATTCAATGCTTCATTAATTTTCTGAGTATCTGAAATATCGCAAGCTAAAACATGGCATTTTTCAGGCTCGCTTAGATTCTCTTTCACTTCTAATAGCTTTTCTTCTCGACGAGCCAGCAATACCAGCCGCAAGCCCTTTTCCGATAATAATTGAGCAACCTCTTTACCTATGCCTGATGATGCCCCAGTGATATAGACTATTTTATAGGTTTTCATACGTTTTATTTTTGTTTGAACAATGATCAATTATAATAATCTTAAATCTCATCACAGATCGACATCACTGACTATAGTTATTCAACTATTAATCAGCCTATTGAGGAAAATATTAGAAGTAACTAATAGGCAAATCAGCACAACATTAATAACAGTAATCCAGAATGAATCCTTATGGGCAATATGTGCCACTATCGTCGTCATAAGAAACAAAGCAACTCCCGCATATTTAGTAAGACTAGCGTAATATCATCTTCAAACGGGCAACACCAAATTGAAATAAACCTAAAGGCTTGCCGAAATTATTTGCTGATTGTTCCGGCGCTCTTAAGACATTCAACACATTTGCTAGTGATAATTCATTGGATATTTCAAAGCTTACTCCATAAGAACCTATACGAGATAGCTCTCCAGCAATTGGCAGTGGATCTGAACCGTTCAAAACCGGAAGTGCTCTTTTTATAATACCTACTTGTTCCCCTTTGACAGATTGCCCTGACTTTAAAAGTTTTTGCATGAACTTAAAGTGTGGCACTGGCCAAAAAAATGGTCTTCCTCCATTATCACCTAGTGCGAAGGGCTTTTTTGCATGGTTAATAATATCAACTAAGACCCTGCCTCGTTTCCCCAACCACTTACCAACTCCCCATGGAGAAATGAGCACATAGTCATCGCCATATTGATCGATCAATTGATTTGCAGGTTGCTTGTCTTCTAACTCTTGATCACAACCAAGCAATAGCATTTCTAACCGGCCTGCAGTATTCACTTGCCTTGCAGGTGCTAGATACAGTTTTTTATCAGCATTAGACGCTTCAACAAAACCAGTAGAATCATTCATTACAAATGACCAACTACCACTCACACCTTCACCACTGATTAAATCCTGAAGTTTTAACCAAGTACGATCAACAAAACCATCAGTAAAAAATAATACATGAGCCTCTGCGTTAGGAACGTGTTGGTTAAGATTCTTCATTGCATGATCAAGCAGCTGAGGTAGCTGTTCAAATTGATAACAATGAACGTGAGTGTCGCAGGCAATTTGCATTGTTGAATTCCAGTTGAGTTCCAAATTAGTTTACAATAATAGAAACTAATATTAATTCCTTCGCTTAGCCACAGCAATGCTTATATTTAAGTAAAATAGCGTAAAACTTTTTAAACACCTTTCTATGCCAACTCAGCTAAACCAAATTACTGCCATTGCCGCTCGATGGATTATCCCAATGGAGCCGGCAAATACTGTCCTTGAAAATCACTGTGTGGTTTTTGAAAATGACATAATCATCGACATCATCCCTATCGCACATATTAGTGTTAGTTATCCAAATGCTGACATAAAAAAACGCCCAAATCATGTTTTAATTCCTGGCTTAGTCAATGCACACACACATGCGGCAATGAGCTTATTAAGGGGTATAGCAGATGATTTACCTTTAATGGAATGGCTCAATAACCATATTTGGCCTGTAGAAGCTCAGCACGTCGGCGAAGAATTCATGCGTGATGGCACTGAGCTTGCAATTGCCGAAATGCTCTTAGGCGGAACTACATGCTTTAATGACATGTACTTCTTTCCTAATATCGTTGCTGAAACTGCGCAAAAAAGTGGTATTCGTGCTGTGGTCGGTATGATCGTGATTGACTTCCCCAGCGCTTGGGCGAAAGATGCTGATGAATACTTCACTAAAGGCACGCAAGTCAAAGATGCAAGTAATAGCATGCCATTAGTAACAACAAGCTTCGCCCCACATGCCCCATATACTGTCAATGACGATAATCTGAAGCGCATTCGCATTATGGCCGATGAAATGCTCGTTCCGGTTCACATGCATATTCATGAAACATCGCATGAAGTGACTGAATCTGAAAATATGCTAGGAAAACGCCCCTTAACACGCCTTGAAGAATTAGGCTTGCTGAACCCACGCATGATTGCAGTACATATGACGCAATTAAATGATGGTGAAATTAGCCTAGTGGCAGAAAAAGGAGTCCATGTAGTTCATTGCCCAGAATCGAACTTAAAGCTAAATAGCGGCTTTTGTCCAATTGGAAAGCTGATTGATGCAGGAGTCAATGTCGCCTTAGGGACTGATGGCGCGGCAAGCAACAACGACTTAGATATGTTTGGAGAAATGCGTACAGCGGCATTACTTGGCAAAGCCGTCGCAGATAACGCCACAGCAATCCCCGCACATACAGCCTTAGCAATGGCAACTATTAATGGCGCTAAAGCATTAGGTCTTGACGATAAAATTGGTTCACTCGAAATTGGCAAACAAGCTGATATTGTTGCCATAGACTTAGATCATGTCAGCACCCAGCCTGTGTATGATCCAATAGCGCAATTAGTCTATAGCGCGTCGCGTGAACAAGTGACGGATGTTTGGGTAGCAGGCGAACAAAAAGTCCAAAATAAAAAACTAACTGGCTTAGACACGAGTGAACTGATTTACAAATCTCAACGTTGGGCTAAAAAATTAGCACACCAACCGCAACTGAAACATAAGCAATAATAGTTAACGCCTTTTGAATTTTAATTAAAACTCATCAAACTCATTTTACTTGCACAGAAGAAGCTTTAACATAAACGCCATGACTGATACAAATCAAACACAAAACGTTGATCCAAGCGAAATCTCAAAATTCAACGATATTGCTTCTCGCTGGTGGGATACCAATAGCGAGTTCAAACCACTGCATGACATCAATCCACTTAGAGTTAACTATATCAATCAACACAGCCCTGTGGCAGGCTTAAAAGTCGCTGATATTGGTTGTGGTGGCGGTTTAGTCTCTGAAGGTTTAGCACGGCTTGGAGCAAACGTTACTGGTATTGATATGGGAGAAACCCCCATCAATGTTGCAAAACTACATTTGCATGAAAGTGAGTTAGATATTGAATACCGGCAAATGACTGCTGAAGCACTCGCAGAAGAACGACCCGGCCAATATGATGTCGTAACCTGCCTTGAAATGCTTGAACACGTACCTGATCCTGCATCAGTCATTGCAGCTTGTTCTACACTCGTCAAACCGGGTGGTATTGTATATTTTTCCACTATTAACCGTAATCCTAAAGCATGGTTGTTTGCTATCGTTGGCGCAGAATATATATTGAATATGCTCCCAAAAGGCACTCACGAATACGCCAAACTCATTCAACCTGCTGAATTAGATGAGTGGGCCCAAACTGCTGGCTTAAAAACACAAGGCATGACAGGCATGCACTACAACCCTTTCACCAAGCACTATAAACTTGGAGAAGGTGTTGATGTTAATTACCTGATGCACTGCACTAAAACCGTTTAAAGCTAGTTGCATAATAATTGCTTTAAACAATCACAACTCCCCAAATAAAAACACCTATAAACTTATATGAGATTCAAAGCACTCTTGCTTGACCTTGATGGCACACTTTTAGATACCGCACCAGATATGGTCGGCGCTCTTAATCGCTTATTAATTGCCGAAGGAAAACCTGAGACTGATTATGCAGAAGCCAGTAAATACGTCTCACGAGGCGCTGCTGCATTAGTAAATCATGGTTTTGGACTTAGTCCTGAAGACGATGATTTCGAACGGTTGCGTTTAGCTTTCTTAGACACCTATGAACAACATCTCTGCATAGACACCAAACCTTATGAGGGCATGATGGAGGTTTTAGAATGGTGTGAAAGCAATAATATTCACTGGGGAATTGTCACCAACAAGCCGGATCATCTTGCAAAACCGATTCTAGACAAACTCGAACTCACCGAACGTTCTTCTGTGAATGTTGGTGGCACCACCTTGAATGTTGTAAAGCCACACCCTGGACCACTTTTACATTGCACAACACTTTTATTTCTCGCACCAAGTGATTGCCTGTATGTCGGCGATGACGAACGAGATATTCAAGCTGGACGTGCTGCAGGCATGGATACAGCCGTTGCTAATTGGGGGTATATTGCTGAAGGCAGCAACCCTGAAGACTGGCAGTCTAACTATATATGCAATAAACCTGAAGGCTTGCTGCGTTTAGTCAAAGAGCTTTCAGCCAGTAATTAAAGAGCTATCAGCCAGTAATTAAAAAGTTTTCAGCTACAAGAAATTCGTAGTTCAAAACTTAAATATGTAAGTCTGCGGTCAAATCGCGTATATCTTCTAGACCAACTGCGATTCGAATCAAGGAATCATTAATACCTGCTTTATCGCGTTGTTCTTGAGATAGTCTTCCATGAGTTGTTGTTGCCGGATGAGTAATCGTTGATCGAGTATCACCAAGATTCGCAGTGATTGAATACAGTTCTGTAGCATCAATCACTTCCCACGCCTTTTGCTTGCCACCATCAACCTCAAAAGCTACAACAGCACCACCAAGAGACATTTGGCCACCAATCAAATGATGCTGTGGATGATCAACTAAACCTGGATAATGAACTTTATTTACTCCAGCTTTTTTCTGCAAAAATTCAGCCAAAGCTTGAGCATTTTGGCAAGATTTTTCCATACGTATTGATAAAGTTTCTAGGCCTTTCAAAAATACCCATGCATTAAACGGGCTCATAGTCATACCAGCACTACGGAGAATACCAAATACTTTTTTTCCCACCAATTCAGCATCGCCAACAACAGCACCACCAACACAACGACCTTGACCATCGATATATTTTGTTGCCGAGTGGATAATCACGTCAGCACCTAACTCTAGAGGTCTCTGCAATGCAGGCGTCGCAAAACAATTATCAACCACTACCAATGTTTCTGGATTCGCCTTCTTAACTAGTGTCGTTAACTCACGAATATCTACCATCTCTGTCAAAGGGTTAGTAGGTGTTTCAAGATAGACGAACTGGGTATTTCCTCTAATACTTGCTTGCCATGCATCAAAGTCATTTAGGTCAACAAAATCAAAACTAATATCATATTTGCTTAAGATGTTAGCAAACATAAGTTTCGTTGAACCGAACAAGCCATCTGAACACAGCACATGATCACCAGCTTTTAATGTCGCCAAACACAATGCCAAAATAGCTGACATACCGGACGAGGTTGCAACACAGGATTCCGCGCCTTCCATTTCAGCTAAACGTTCTTCAAAAAAACGGACTGTTGGATTCGTAAAACGGGAATAAACATTGCCTTTTTCTTGATCGGAAAAGCGTGCCGCCGCTTGAGCGGCAGAATCAAATACAAAGCTAGATGTCGCAAAAATAGGTTCCGAATGCTCTTGTTCAGCAGTGCGTTGTTGTCCAGCACGAACAGCGAGTGTTGCTGGATGATAATTCTTTGTCACTTTTTTATCGCTCATTCTATAAACCGTATTTTACTTCTATGTCGTCTTAAGTGTTTTAAGTTCTGCTCTTAACTACAGCTCTTTAAATTAAAGTGTAGCCGCTTCATCAACATTGACTACGGTAATATCGCGGCGATTTGCTGATTCTTGTTTAGCTGAATCATTGCGTTGTGATTCGAGGCCATCTAAATATTCTTCGCTTACATCTCCGGTAACATAATGGCGATTAAAGCACGATGTGTCATACTCTTGAATAGCTTCGTTACCAGCTACTGCGCAAGCAATTAAGTCATCAAGATTTTGATAAAATAATTTATCAGCACCAATAATTTCGCAAACTTCCTCGTCAGTTTTACCTGACGCAACTAATTCTGACGCTGAAGGCATGTCAATACCATACACATTAGGATGGCGTACAGGAGGAGCTGCTGAGGCAAAATACACTTTTGCAGCACCGGCTTTTCTAGCCATCTCCACAATTTGTTGTGAGGTAGTACCACGAACAATTGAGTCATCAACTAATAAAACGTTTTTCCCACGAAATTCCAGGTCGATTGCATTTAATTTTTGCTTCACCGACTTTTTACGTTCCGCTTGCCCTGGCATGATAAATGTCCGGCCAATATATCGATTCTTGATAAACCCTTCTCGATAAGGCAAGTCTAACTCATTAGCAAGTTGCAATGCGCTAGTGCGGCTTGTGTCAGGAATTGGTATCACAACATCAATATCGTAATCGGGCCATTCTTTTTCGATTTTTTTCGCTAGCATTTCACCCATACGTAAACGTGTTTTGTAGACAGATATACCGTCTATCATAGAGTCGGGTCTAGCGAGGTAAACGTGTTCAAAAATGCACGGGCTATATTTACGTGTTTCATCACACACTTTGCGATGCACTTGACCATCTAAAGTGACGATCATCGCTTCGCCTGCTTCTACATCACGAACTAAGTCAAAATCTAAGGTATCTAAAGCAACACTTTCTGAAGCGAACATATGTTCCTTTTCACCACCAACAGTTCGTTCGCCATATACCAGCGGACGAATGGCATTTTTATCACGAAAGGCGATCAGTCCAAAACCAACAATTGAAGCGACTACTGCAAAACCGCCAGATACTCGTTTATAGACACCTTCAAGTGCTTTAAATAAATCATCGATGCTGAGCTCATATTTATCATCTCCCAAAACTTTATAAATCTCATGAGCAAGTACATTCAATAAGATTTCAGAATCTGATGTTGTATTCAAATGGCGGAGATCATCTTGGAATAATTGATCCCTTAAAGCGTTAGCATTAGTCAAATTACCATTGTGAGCTAAAGCAATACCAAAAGGAGAATTCACGTAAAATGGTTGGGCTTCTGCAGGAGAGCTACTTCCAGCTGTAGGATAACGGCAATGTCCAATTCCTAAATGTCCGGTTAAGCGCGTCATATGACGCTTTTGAAACACATCCTTCACCAAGCCATTATCTTTGCGTAAATTCACGCGATTGGCTTCAAAAGTAAGAATGCCCGCAGCATCTTGACCACGATGTTGCAAAACTGTTAATGCATCATAAATATCTTGATTAACATGATTGCTACCAAGTATTCCAACAACACCGCACATGATTTTTTCCTCAGGAAATTATTTATTTTGTAGGACTTTCTGCATTATTTGCAGGGCTTTCAGGTGTTTGTTCAACCGCAGCTGGCAACGACTGCTCTGTCGAATCAGGCGTTACAACTGATTGGCCTTGTGAACCTGCATTTACAGCTTTGTTAGCTTTATGTACTTTGAATTTTTCGGGCAATACAGAATTGATTGTATCCGCTACTGGCTTAAAATGACCAATAAATTTTGACTCTTTCCAAAACTCTCTATTTTCAACATTAAAGATAGATGCAATCACAACGAAGAATCCAATAATCAAAATTCCACGAACAACCCCTAAGACTGCACCCAACACTCTATCTGTACCCTTTATACCTGTTGCTGAAACAGCTTTTGATATCAAGTAACCTACTAACGATAAAATAAATAATGAGACGACAAAAATAAGCGCTCCACCAGCCACATTAGCCACAAACTCATTATTAATATATTTCGAGAGATATTCTGCGACCGGGAGATAAAAATTGAATGCCAAATAGATAGAAATGACCCAAGCAGCAATCGACATCAGTTCTTTAGTAAAGCCTCTTAACAAGCCAACTAATACTGAAATCAAAATCAGCGCAACAATTGCAATATCAAGTAATGCCATAATTATTCTTCCACTCGCGTTTTATATTCAGACAAGTTATTTACACACTTAAGGGAACTCTTTAATCAAACTCGGAATATTTTGTTTTTCAGACAATCTAAGCTTGACCTTACCTGCTTCAGCACGCGTTTTGAATGGTCCCATATAAATACGGTTAACGCTTTTGCCATTGAAGTTTTCTTTCCTAACAGATGGATTAAATTTCTTTGATTCTAAATCAGAAACCATTTTTTTAACATTTTTTGCATCACCAAACACACCAACACTGACAATATAACCCCGTTCAACCTCTTGCTTGTTTGCCACTGGAGCCACCTTTTTAGCAGTTGCTTTCTTTGGCGTTGGTGTTTCAACTTTTGGCTTTTTTGGTTCAGCTTTTTTCTTTACAGGCTCAGCCGGTTTTTTCTGTTCAGTCTTTTTTGCTATCGCTTTATCAGCAGGTTTTGGAGGAGATTTTTTAGAGTCTACTTTCTGTTTTACCGCTTTAGTAGAGCCACTCACAGCAGGCTTAACTTCTTTAGGCTTGTTATTTTCTTGCTGGAGAGGTTGTACCCTAGATACGAATACCTTTACATCTTTTTTATCTTCTGCATTTAAAGACTTATTTGATTCCTTATTATTAACTGTTTTTGACGCAGCTTTGGTCGCCAATGTTGCTATTGAACTTGGTTTAACCTTCTGTTCAGTTTCCACTGCAGTTGTTTTTTGCTCAGTAGAATATGAGCCTAACAACCACGGCAGCACCAAAACACCAAAAGAAATTAGAATACCTGCACCAATTAGGCGATGCTTCAACGAAAATTGAGCTTGAATTTTTGCCTTACTATTTGCGCTTGTTGCCATGAAAATTAAATTTGAAATTAAAGGGCCTTGTTATGGTGACGAAGTATATCACCAACTACAAAAAACGAACCAAAAACCAATAAACAATCATCAGATTCCAAGTTCGTTCTTGCTGAGAGAAATGCAGTATTAATCGAATCAGAAATAGTGACTTTTGCCGAAGGCTGTAATGATTGAATAACAGAATAGATTCTTTCTATCGGTGCTGCTCGAGGAATTTCAAGTGGAGCAATCCACCATTCATCAATTTGTTGACTAATCTTGCTTAAACTATTTTCAATATCTTTATCATCCAACATTGAACAAACGGCAATAGTTTTAGAATTTTTAGGTTTATTTACCCTTTTAGACTCAACAAACGCAGAGAGTGCTTTAACCGAATCAACATTATGGGCAACATCCATGATAATTAATGGGACCTCTGAAATCACTTGGCAACGTCCGATAACTGACGCATTTTTCAATGCACTATTGATATGTGTTTTTTCAATCTCAACTGCTTTCAAACTCAGCACTGCTAAGATTGCACAGCTAGCGTTTTGAAATTGATGTGGCGCTGAAAGCAACGGCAAACTAGTTAATAAATTTTTATCTTTATCAGAAAAAATTCCAGCAAAATCATTAACTTCCATTTCCCAACTATCATTAGCATTAATCTTAATATTATAATCTTCTTGAAATAACATACTAAGCACTTGATGATTTTTTAGGTATTTCACTGCCTCTTTTGGAAAATCTTTATCGCCCACTATGCACAGTTTATTAGGCCGACTAATGGCCACTTTTTCTAAGGCAATTAATTCACGTGTATCACCTAACCACTGTATGTGGTCCAAGCCTATGTTCGTGATAACTGACACTTCAGGAGAAAGAATATTAACTGCATCCAATCGCCCTCCCAAACCAACTTCACAAATAGCAAAATCTAATTTTTTCACATCAAAAATGACTAAAGCAGCTAAAAAAGTGTATTCAAAATAAGTCAGCGCAAGCTCACCTCTGGCATGTTCTACCTTCTGAAAGGCTTCTACAATACTGTCATCATTTATCGTAATACCGTTAACTGAAATCCTTTCATTAAACTCATGAATATGAGGAGACGTATTTTTGCCACAGCTATAACCGGCTTCGATTAAAATTTCTTCAATGAAAGTGCATGTTGAACCCTTGCCATTTGTTCCTCCCACAGTCAAAACTCGGCAACTGAAACTGGCAGGAAAAAGTCGAGTAAAAACCTCCGCTACGCGTGTGAGACCCAATTCAATTTCGACGCTATGTAGAAGCTCGATATATTCAAGCCAATCGGAAAGCGTCTGAAGTTGGTTAGAATGTGCCATTAAGCACTATATAAACAGTTTTTTAAAGAATTAAGCGTTCGTAGTATTTTCTACCAACGACGAAATTTCTGACTGCACTTGCTTCTCAACAGGTCCTTTATCCATAAATTTAGTCAACAAACTATAGAACTCATCACGCATGTGACGTCGATCAACGATCATATCAATAGCGCCATGTTCAAGTAAAAATTCTGCTGTTTGGAAACCTTCTGGTAACTTTTCTCGAACTGTCTGTTCAATCACTCGTTTGCCCGCAAACCCAATATTTGCTTTAGGTTCAGAAACAATAACATCCCCTAGCATTGCAAAGCTTGCTGATACACCACCCATAGTTGGGTTAGTTAACACTGAGATAAACGGTAATTTATGGCTTGCTAAACGTGTAAGTGCAGCACTGGTTTTAGCCATCTGAAACAAAGAAAATAAGGATTCTTGCATACGCGCGCCACCACTAGCTGCAAAACAGATAAATGGCGCATCTAGTTCAATAGCTTTATTAATCGCTCGAACAAATTTTTCACCAACAACTGAGCCCATGGAACCGCCCATGAATGAGAAATCAAATGCACCAGCAACAATTGGCATTCCTTTAAGTTCACCATGCTTTATATACAAAGCATCATTCATATTTGTCTTTTTTTGCGCTGCAATCAAACGGTCTTTATACTTTTTAGTATCTTTAAATTTCAGCATATCAACTGAACGAATATTTGACCCAATCTCCTCTTGAGGACCATTTGTATCTAATAGCGAGGCAACACGATCTTGGGCTGCAATATACATATGGTTATCACATTTAGGACATACATATAAATTAATAAATAAGTCAGTACCATAGATAACGGATTCACAAGATGAACATTTCTTCCATACTCCTTCAGGAACTCCGCGCTTATCATTGTTTTTTGTGCCTTTAATTTTTGGCGGTAAAATTTTATCGAACCAGTTCATATATGCCTACAATATTTATGATTAATGCTTTATTTATTTTAATACAAAGGATCACTTAAAGCGTTTAAAACGCTTAGACTGTATTGTAATCGACTAATGCTATCTGGAACACTCTGATTAAGAATATTCACTGTCAAATTTGGAAATTGTTTCCATTATTGATCGAATTGCATCAATATTTTTATCGCTTGGAGAAAATTCCACGCCGCTGTTAATATCAACAGCATAAGGTTTATTTTCAAGAACATCTAATATATTACTTGGGTTTATACCTCCAGCAAGAATTGTACTTCCAGATAATTTATTAGGTAAAAGTTCAGACACAATACGATCACCCGTTCCTCCGTAAGCTTTTTTCGAAAAAGTATCCAACAAAAATCCTTGAGCATTGGAATGGGTCTGTTGCTCACGATCAATAGTTTCTAAACTATCAACTCGAATTGCTCGAATATAGGGAACACTTAATTGCATAGCGAAATCAGAACATTGATCCCCATGTAGTTGCACTAGATTTAATCCCACTAGCTGAGCAATTTCATTAATCTCTTCTGCATCTGTATCAACAAACACCCCGACCAAAGTAACAAATGGCGGAACCACTTTACGGATACTCTTTGCTTCTTCAATTGTTAAGTGACGCGGGCTGGGTTCATAAAAAATCATCCCTATTGCATCAACGCCTAAATCAACTAATTGACTCACTTGATCAGGCTTGCGCATGCCACAAATTTTTACTCGTGTTCTTCTCATGTATCTAACTGTGCCAGAAGCTATTCCCAAAAAATAGGTTTTGGAGGAAATTCATCCAAAATATATTGCTCAGGGTATGCAACATTAGTTAAATACAAACCATTAGGTAAGGCGGTAACGCCTGCTAAAGTACGGTCTTGTGCAGATAAAACTTCGGCAACCCATTCAACATCTTGGTCACCATAGCCAACCTCCATAAGCATACCAGCAATATTCCTAACCATATGTTGCAAAAAGGCATTCGCTGTCACATCAAACCAAATCCAGTGCCCGCTTCTGTGGACATCAAGCTTCATTACTTCTCTAGTTGCCGTCTTTGCTTGGCAGCCAGCAGCTCGAACAGAAGTGAAATCTTTCTCACCTATAAACGCTTTAGCTGCTTGATTCATTAAATCGATATCTAATAAACGGTACTGATAAGTGGCATGACGCCTAAGAAGGCAAGGCTTTATATTATTATTATAAATAATATAACGATAACTTCGACGTATAGCAGAAAATCGAGCATGAAAATCCTTATCAACTTCTTTTACCCAATGCACTCGAATATCAGTTGGTAAAAATCGATTAACTCCAAAATGCCAAGCTAATAAATCACGCTTAGCATTAGATTCAAAGTGCACCACTTGCCCTGTTGCGTGCACTTTAGCATCGGTCCTTCCAGCGGTAACAATATTAATATCGCTAGCCGCTACCTTAGTTAAGGCTTTCTCTAATTCTTCTTGAACTGTTCGTTGATCACGTTGAGTCTGCCAGCCGCTAAATTCAGAACCATCATATTCAACACATAGCGCATAACGCGATGTACTTTCAGACATTACAAGTTGACACTATGATCGACTATCAATACCTAAACTATGAATGCTTAGCAAGTAGGTCCTTAGCTTCCTCACCTACTTTCCCATTATCAACAAGTTCTTTTAAAATCTTAACAGCACCTGGGACGTCATCTAACTCAAGAAATACTTTTGCTAAATCTAATTGTGTTTCAGGATCACTATTACCATCAGGCAATTCACCATCTGATGAATCTAGACTTTCGCCTAAATCAAGATCAATATTACCAAACGCAGCGCCATCATCATTGAAATCCATTGCTTCAGTTAAATCAACAGTAACTTCTTCGTCAATAGTAATATCATCAATAAAATCAACATCCTCATCATTTACCAATGTCGTTGCAGCAGTATCTTTCACTGAAGTTAAGTCCTGATCATCAGGAATGCTTGCCAAATCAATATCAGTAACATTCAGCTCCATGACATCCGTCAATGAAACTTCGTCGTTATAACTAATTTCTGAAATTTCTGCACTAATATCAACCTCATCAGTGTCATTAGCTGTCGGGTTATCTATATCAATTTGAAGACTATGCTCTGATCCAATCAACCCCGAATCATCAGCAAAGTCAATTTGAGACATTTCTTTTTCAATTGCCGAGATATCATTATTGTCAGATTCCGCACCAGTAGTGAAATCAACATCGTCTAATGAATCAACGATATTATTTAATTCCTCAGCAACTTCTGCTTCACCAGATTCTAAGATTTCTGGTGAATCTACCTGAATAGTAATACTTTCAATTTCTAGAGTATCACTATCAATTTCACCTGCTACATCAACATCAGTTTCAATATCTAAATCTAAATCTAAAGTAATTTCATCGCTTAAAGCAATATCATCAACATTAATCTCAGCTTCTTTATTTAGAACTGGAGCATTACCAATCTCTGTACTGAAATCAATTTCAGAGATATCAAAACTCTCGCTCTTAATATCGATTTCAGACAAATCATCTACATCGCTATTAACTATAAAGTCAGTATTACTAGCTTCATCGTCTAACCCTAGATTATTGCCACTCACAGTATCAGATAAAGAACTCAATGAAGTTTCCAAACCATCTGGAGTTGAACCACCAGTTTTGGCATTGATTGTGTTTTTCAACTCTTCAACGGACTGCCATTCTTCGATGTTATTTTCAATTCCAGCGTTAACCAAGCCTTGATAAATGTCGTCAAACTTTTCACGTTTACCTGATTTAGCATAAATACCAAGCAATGCAATTTTAATATCATTTCTATCAGGGAAGTTTTTCACACCATCAAGAAGAACTTCTTCACCTTGATCTTCTCGACCATAGGCAATATAGACATCCGCTTCAGCAATAGGATCAATTTCATCAGCGTTAACAACTACATCTCCGTCGTTATATACAGTCAAGAAAGAGCTTTCTTTAGTCACCTCTCCTGTTTCTGCACTATCGACTTCAAAATCAGTCACTGATTGAGTCGCTTCACGTAATGCATCCATATCAATACTTGAAACAACACTCGTTTCACCGGAAACTTCTTCTTCAATTGCAGCACTATTGGCTATCGCATCAGAAGCAGGTTTTGTTGTTTCCGCCTTGATCGCATTAATTAACTCTTCGGCTTTCGCATCACTCGTATTCTCCCCTTCATCTGGCATATCATCAGTATTTTCAGGGTAAACAGTAAATGTGGATTCAAACGCATCGATACCATCATCTTCATTTTTTGAAGAACGCATTTTCAAGAAAATCAAACCCAGAATACCTACTAAACCAATGGCAATAAACTTCCATAAGTCTTTTATAGTATTGATAATTGTATCTAAAAATGAAATCGGCGCTTGTTCGGGCGCAGCAGCTATTGGCGCAGGTTCTGCTTCTACTTTTGGTTCTGGCTCAGGCTTACTTTCTTCTACCTTTGTTTCTTCAACTGTAGCCGGTTCTTCTGCATTAGCTGGTTTTTCTGCAGTAGTTGGTTCTTCAGTAACTGCTTGCTCAGATTCAACTGGTTTTTCTTCCTCAACAACTTCAGCTTCTTCTACTGGCTTTTCTTCAACCGTAGTCGCTACTAAGGCTTCATTTTGCGATTCTTTATTAGAATTCTCAGCCAAACTGGCTAGCTCTTGATTATTAAGTTCAATTAAACGATTGCTGTCCGCTAACTGGCTTTCAAGAATAGCAATTGTCTCTTTTAACTCTTCACTTTCAAGTTTTGATGATTCAACAGACGCTTGAAGTTCTGAAATTTGATTTTTTAAGTCTGTCACAACTTGGTTATTAACTTCACCCGATTGCTGAGCTCCAGACTGGACATCAGATGCAGCCACCTGAAATTCAGGTTTTGATTCAGAGTCTCCACCACCTTCAGTCGATGCTTGAGAACTATCAGAAGAAGCTTGCGATTGATCTTGTGCCGCTTCTGAAGAGTTAGCACTATCATCTGACGACGATTGACCTTCAGAACTTGATGAGATTTTTACTTCATCACTACTTGCACCTGATCTTGACTCTTGTTTAGCTGACCATTGCGCTAATTGACTATAAAAGAAGTTAATCCCTTCTTGCTTATCAACTTGAGTAATTGCACTTAAATCACCAACTTGTAGTGTTGAACCTTTCGCTAGACCATTGATGTTTTGATCAACAAATGCTGATTGGTTGTTTTGAAACAAAACATACATGATTTGATAAATACTCAAATCTGGATTGTCCTTTTGAATTAATTCGGCAACTTTGCTGAGTGACTCACCCGCTTGAACAGGCCCATATGTCCCGCCAGACAAAGAACCAACACTAGACGTTGACTCTTGAGCTGGTTCCGAGGTATTTGATGAAGCTGTATTATTAGCTTCATCAACAGATTTTAACTCTTTACGAAGGTCTACTTCTTTTTGTTTTGTCGTTT
>CALKZN010000186.1 GCA_938002995.1 uncultured Arenicellaceae bacterium
AGCAGAAACTAAAGCTAAAGCAGAAGAAAAAGCTAAAGCAGAAGAAAAAGCTAAAGCAGAAGAAAAAGCTAAAACCGAAACGAAGGCTAAAACCGAAACGAAGGCTAAAACCGAAACGAAGGCTAAAACCGAAACGAAAGCTAAAGCAGAAACGAAAGCTAAAGCAGAAACTAAAGCTAAAGCAGAAACTAAAGCTAAAGCAGAAACTAAAGCTAAAGCAGAAACTAAAGCTAAAGCAGAAACTAAAGCTAAAACCGAAACGAAAGCTGAAATCGAAACGAAAGCTGAAATCGAAACGAAAGCTGGAACTAAAGCCGTAAAAAGTAAGAAAAAATCGCTTATTGATTTAGGTGTAGTTGCTCCAATTTTTGTTCGCAAAGCGCCCATAATCAATGCTGAACTCGAAGCTATTGAGGACAAAGCTATTGAGGATAAAGCTATAGTAGAACTTGAGTACTTAATTGAAACTCAGGGTGCGGTCGAAGACGTCGAGAAAGCGGTTGTCGAAATGCTGAGAGTTCCTCGCAGTCTGATTGATGGCATTCTTAATATGATGGGTGAGACCTCCGTGTCTCTCGGCCAAATGTTAGAAAAACTTCAAGGACTTTCGGATCGTGGAGCGATGATTCAAGGGCAAGACAAGGTAGTGCAAACCAGACGTTTCGAATTGGAAGATTTAATTAATGTTCAAGGGGTGGCAAATCAGAAAGCAGGCTTGCAAGTGGTTGCTGGTAATGGCGTGTCGTCAGACTTCGATAGTTTAGAGTTCAATGAGTACAACGAATTATATGGCGCTACTCATAGTTATATTGAAGCGGTATCCGACAATAGGGTGATCTCAAATTCGATCATAGAAGATATTGGTGAGCTTGAGACCTTGTTTATTCAACAACAACGTCTAAATGTTGCGTTACAAGACATGGTTATGGGTACACGAATGGTATCGATTAGTACCATCAGTGCTCGTTTGCACAGAGCCGTACGTCAAGCGTCTAGAATGACTGGCAAAGAAGCCGATCTGATTATTGTTGGTGAAGAGCTTCAAATTGATGGCGATGTACTGACAAAACTAACTGATCCTTTAATGCACTTGTTGCGTAATGCTGTTGATCACGGCATTGAAATGGAGCAAGAACGCCTTGAAAAGGGCAAAGATGTTACTGGCAAAATAATCTTGAATTTTCAACAAAAGGGTAACTATATTGTTGTTAGTTGTTCCGATGATGGGGTTGGGCTTGATTATGATTTAATCAAATCAAAGGCCATTGAAAAAGGGTTAATAGACAATCGAGATATCGATAATCAATCTATAGCCCGACTGATTTTACAGGCCGGATTTACAACACGAGAAGATGCGACGCAGGTATCGGGCCGTGGAGTCGGGATGGATGTTGTTAACGATGCCGTGATTAACTTGAAGGGAAATCTAGATATTGCTGAAAACTTAGGAGATGGAACGGTCATTGAAATGCGCATTCCGGTTTCATTGCTAACCAATCACTCGATTTTGATTACCGCTGGTGATGAACAATTTGCGGTACCTACAAATACATTAGAGCAAATTTTTACTCCTGGGGCTGGTAGGCTCGAGCGGATTGGTAATGATTTAAGCTTTAACATTGATAAAATGTCTTATCCAGTAGAGAATTTTCCGTCATTAGTGGGCATAACTACTGATGAACTTGAAGCGGGTGCAGAGCCTTTTCAAAGACCGGTGCTCCTACTCCGTGTTGATAGTCAACTCACTGCGGTAATTGTTGATAGCGTTGATTCTACTTTGGAACTTGTAATCAAAGGTTGTGGTAAGTATGTAGGAGAGGTGAGTGGTATTACTGGCATGTCATTGCTGGGTAATGGTCAAGTATTGCCAGTGATGGATATTCCACAGTTAATTCGTGGTGCATCTCCTGTCGCTAAGGTTTCACAAGCATCCTTTGAGGTACCGCGACCGCAACAAATGAAAATTTTAGTGGTTGATGATTCTTTGAGCGCAAGAAACAGTCTGGCAGAGCTTGCTAATGATGCCGGCTATAAAACCTCTTTAGCGAGAGATGGTGTAGAAGCACTTAGCCTTCTTCGCTTGGAAGTTCCAGATCTTATATTAACTGATCTAGAAATGCCTAGAATGAATGGTCTAGAACTCACTTCTAGTATTCGAGGTAATAGCGAAATGTCGCATCTTCCTATCGTGATGGTCACTTCAAGAACTACGCAAAAGCATAAAGAGGAGGCTCTATCGGCGGGAATCAATGCTTACGTAACAAAACCGTTTATTCCTGAAGAACTAATGAATCTAGTTAGCAAACATCTACGAGGGGATTCCTGATGAATTTTTTAACAGGTACTGTCAGCCTTATCCAGCTTGACAACCTCTATTTAGCGATCTCGGTAGCCGATACATTGATGATCGGTCAAAGCTCTGAGGTTGCGGTTTCACAAGATGGTGGCAATAGTATTGGTAGTTTTGAGTACGCTGGTGCCAATCTTCCAACTTATTACCTCAATGATCAACTAATTCCTAGTCAAGACAGTTTATTACTAAAGCAAAGTCAATTTTGTATTGGCCTGAGAACCAACGAAGAAGCTGACTATTTTGTATTGTTATGCAAAAAATTTGAACAAATCGACTTGGCTGAACAAACCCATAGTATGCAAGAATTGCCCGCTTTTATGCGTAATGAAAAAATGTTGGTAGAGGGCATGCTTGAATATCAAAATCTAGTCTACTTAGTGACAAGTCCAGATAAAATTCTTGATTACATCGCGAGTGATGACCTTGATCAAAAGCAGGAGAAAAACAATGCCTGATAATCAGATTTTGGTCGAGTCAGTAGCTGCTTGGGTTCTTACGGCCAATGAGCACTTTAAAATTGCCTTGGACGAAAGTAGTATGGAAGAATACATCCGAGACCCGCAAATATATTCAATTCCAGATGCAGTTGATTACTGCAATCAGGTGATCTTATGGCGTAATAACTTTACCCCTGTTATCGACCTAAGTTTGATTTTGGGTGATGAGGCCTTAGACGCTCAACATCTGGCCATTGTTGCATACCAAGAGTATGCCGAACAAAAACCAAAATATCTGGCTATTAAATTAGTCAGTGAAGTTCAGAGTGTTACGGTGCAGGACGATACTGCCTGTGATTGGCCAGAAAACTACCCATTGGAGATGCAGCCGGTTGTGGAGAGCCTGTTTATGAATGAAGACGAATTGATAAGCGTGATAAATGTGGCCGACTTATGCAACGAGGGCTATAGAGATTACTTGGCTCAGCTTGCTGAATTGAGACGAAACGCATTATCAGCCAAATAATTTTTTTGGCTGTGAATTCGAGGCTTTAATATAAAAAGATAAATGTGTATTGCACAACTAGCTGTAATTCAGCTGCTGCTCTGTGAAAGAGGCTCAGTCGAGCAATACATGCCAATATTTAACGACTAGCCATATTTAGCCAATTGTTCTTGAATTTGTTCAGTTGTGATTGGCTTGCTGATCAGGGCTTTGCCGCCTTGTCGTTCGGCCCACATATGGTCTACTCGTTGGTTTTTAGTGCTAACAAATATAATAGGAATATCCTTGGTGGCAGGGTTATCTCGAAGTTCACGGCAGGCAGCATAGCCGTCTACATCATCCATCACGATGTCCATGAAAATGATATCTGGCATTTCAGCTTTAGTAATATCGACAGCGGCTTTGCCAGACGTTGCAGTTAAAATACGTGCATTAGTATTCGGCATTGCACTCTTAAAAGCTTCCATTTGAAGAGGAGTGTCATCGACGATGAGAATTTTATTTATAGCCATTGTTAGTACCTAGTTAGTTTGCAATACATGGTTTGTGATTACAGTGAAGATGTCAATCTAATAAATGATATTCGAACTTATGGTGTTTGGATATGGGACAAAGTCCCATTTTTATACAATTCGAATAGGCATGATAAGCTGCTTAGCTATTCATCGCTTATTAGTTGAGAAGAGTACACATGTGAAATTATGCGATTATCGTTAATCAAAAAAATACTGAGGTACGAGTTAGATGCTACTTGTGATGGAACTCATACACCAGTGATGTTGTGGGGGCCGCCGGGTGTTGGAAAATCACAAATTGTGGCGCAAATTGCTGAGGAGAGGAAAACTCATTTGATTGATATCCGCTTGTCTCAATTGGAACCCAGCGATCTAAGAGGGATCCCATTTAGAACTGACAAAGGAGATGTTGAATGGGCTATTCCTAGAATGTTGCCTGATGTTGAGCGTCATGGTGAGAGGGGCATTTTATTCCTTGATGAAATTAATGCGGCTCCGCCAAGTGTGTCTGCTGCGGCATATCAATTAATATTAGATCGTAAATTAGGTAATTATACGGTTCCTGAAGGTTGGGCAATTTTTGCAGCGGGTAATCGACAGGGTGACCGAGGCGTTGCTTTTGTTATGCCGGCACCGCTGTCAAATCGATTTTCACATTATGAGTTAGATGCTAATTTGGAAGATTGGGTAAGCTGGGCAATGGAGCATGATATTGATCAGCATTTGATTGGTTTTTTACGATTTCGGCCAGAGCTTTTATTTGAATATATTGCTGAACAAAACCCGATTGCATTCCCCTCTCCGCGAACATGGGAATTTGCAGACCGAGCGTTAAAAAAATTCCAAGATACCCCTGAGTTATTGAGTGTGGCCTTAGAAGCAGCTCTGGGTCAATCGGCGGGCATTGAATTTATGGCCTACCTTGAACATATAGAAAAACTTCCTGATATCGACGCTATTTTACGCGGCGAAAAAGTTGACGTGCCTGAGGAGGTAGATTTGCAATACGCTATCGCCGCAGCCCTAACACGTCGAGCAAAGGGGATCACTGATATTAAGAAAGAACGTGACAAACTAGAAAATATTCTATTGTTTGCGAATAAGTTTCCGCAACGTGAAATGGGCGTTATGTTAGTCAGTGATTTGCATCGTATTCTCGAGGACGAATTGTTTAAGCTCGATCAATTTACGCCATGGGCACAAGATACCGTCGGATTATTTACCGAATAGACCATGTCTGATCTTGTCACTCAAAGCCCAGCCAATGTATTAAGCCCTACTGAGACGGCTTTGCAGCGATTAACCTCTGCACGCACGCGTTTGATTATGGAATTTCCTTTTCTCGGTGTATTGGCAATGAAGTTACCGCTTAAGGCGGCCGACCCAAGTTGGTGTGCCACAGTAGCAACAGATGCTAGAGCATTATATTTTAGTTCGGCTTGGATTATTTCGCTCAAAGAATATGAGGTACGTTTTGCAATTGCTCATGAAGCCATGCACTGTGCTTTAGCACATTTTGTCAGACGTAAAGACCGCAACAAACATCGCTGGAACATCGCCTGTGATTTCGCTGTAAATTCAGTGTTGACTGAAGCAGGTATGGCTCGCCCTGTGGAGGCCTTGTTTGATCGTAAGCTGTCCAAATTAACAGCGGAAGAGATTTATCAGTTAATTGAAAATGATCACAATGGATCGACACTAGATACTCATCTAGATGAAGTTAGCAATAATAATGACATAGAAAGGGCAGAAAATAGTGATCCTGAGCTTTCAGCTATGCCTGAGATGCCCAGCTTTCAGATGACAGAGTCATTGGTGCGTCAATGGCGTCAACGTTTGGCGGCGGCAGCACAGCATACGCTTAGGACGAGCTACGCAAGTGAGAGTACTAAGCGGCTTATAAATCGATTGATGAGGCCTAAAATATCGTGGAGAGAGTTGTTGTCGCCTTATTTTATGTCAATGGCGTTTAATGATTATAGCTACGATCGTGTTTCACGACGTGAAGGCGATGCTATTTTGCCCAGGCTACGCAGCCGGAGTTCGAATGTTCATGTGGTGCTCGATACCAGCGGTTCGATTAAAAATAGTGAATTGACCGACTTTGTGACCGAAATCAACAGTATGAAGTCGATCGCAGGCATTGATGTTACCTTGCATGCTTGCGATATGTCTCTGTCAAAACAAGGTCCTTTACATTATCCGAGTTGGCAAGCAATGAAGCTTCCGGAATATCTGCCAGGCGGAGGTGGAACTGACTTCAGGCCAATTTTTGATTTAATTTATAAAAATGATATCCGTTTAGATTTACTTATTTATTTTACTGATGGTGCGGGACCATTTCCTGCTCAGATGCCTGAGTTTCCTGTGATTTGGGTGATCAAGGGTTATCGCAAGCCGCCTTGGGGGATTCATGTCACACTCGGTTGATCGTAATCAGCAACATTTGCAAAAATATCTGGATTTGTATCAGCTGCGACAGTCAGCGGTTGCGAGTACATTGCATTCAAATCTTGCCCAACCCATCGTTGCAGCAAAAAGTTTTGCGGCCGCGATTATTAGTCTTCAAGGCGATGACGTGAACCTGAAGGAGGCTCAGGAATTGGCTGGCACAATATTTGAGATGACGGATCAAGCGTACACAGTTGCTTATGATTTGATGCGCGAGATTGAATTCGATGTAGCCGCCAATTCTGGTGAATCAATGCAATCGGTCATTGAACGATTCGGAATGCTTTTGCGTTTAAATGAACGTGGAATCAAGTTGCTTGTTTTCGAAGATGTATCGTCAGTTTCTGTGGATAGTTTTGTGCAAGTTGTCATGCTCGACTGGGTTAAGGCGCTTTTGATCTATTTAAGCCGGCACACAAAAGCAAGTGATGTTGTTGTAAGGTCAGTCGGCAATGAACTAGGCCTGAAACTTGAAGTTACTGCAAATGTGACTCTAAATTCTGAACAATTAGAAACAGAATTAGTATTCGTCAATATATGCAAACAGCTAGAAGTATTGAATGGCAGCTTGCAGATAAATAGCCACAGTAAGCAAAAAAACAATCAACAAAGTTGTGTGAGTATTGTTATACCACCCGACTGTGGAATGTTAACCTTAAATAATGAGTGAAGTAACCGCTGAAATGACTGCTGGGCCATTGACGATACTAATGGTGGATGACCATCCATTGGTAAGAGCCGGGTTTCGATATGTTCTACAGAATCAGCACAATTATTGTGTGTTTGAAGCTGAATCTGCGGAGAAAGCTTACATCTTGTATCGTGCTGAGAAACCCGATGTGGTTGTAATGGACATATCCATGCCTGGCATCGGTGGTCTTGAAGGGATTCGAAAGCTAAAGGCATTTAAGGAAGATGTGAAAATAATTGTACTCAGTGTGCGTGATGATCCCCATTCGGTCGCTCATGCCATGGATTTGGGGGCGGTCGGCTATCTAAGTAAAAACTGTGTCCCCGATGAGCTTGTTAGCGCGATTGTGCAAGTTATGGCGGGCAAAGTTTATCTGAGTTCTAATCTTCAAATGGACGCAGATAAAACTGGAAACGCAGGAGGGTTGAAATGTTTGACCAAGAGGGAATACGAAATTTTTCAATATTTAGCTCAAGGTGAATCTATAAATGTAATTGCAGTCAATTTAAATCGCAGTGTCAAAACGATGAATAATCATCGCGCTAACATTATGAAAAAATTGCATGTAAAGAATACAACTCAACTAGCATTGATTGCGCAGCGAGAAGGAATTATTTTGTAGGCTTTGTCAGCTTAAGTTCGCCAATTGAAAGTGAAGATAATAAAATTCTAGATGAACCATCAAAATTTGTTTTGTTCTATTATTTGAGCGCAAGAAGCAATTAAAAGTGTGCAAAACAATCTAAGCCTTATTTAGCATACTATTTTTGCACTCAAAGAATACTATTTTTCCCCTGCTTGAATATCATCTCAATTTGGTTGCCTTAGAGTTTTGTTAGTATATATTTCCATCGCTCACTAATGTTAGTGGCATATTTTTATGTAACGCTAGATGAATCATTGTCACGGAAAGTTTTAACTTTCATTCTAGAAATAGAACAGGGATGACAAGGATTGCTCTTAACAATCTTTGAGGTTGGAAAATGGATAATAGTAATATTAAATTGTTGAGTATGTATTATTCGACTGAAAAATGTTTGAGAACTGATTTAGCATTTCCTCTTATTTCTGCAATACGCCCAGTAATTGATGTTGAAGAGAATAACTACAACGTAATTATTGAAAAAGCATTGCCAAGCCTAGTCAGTAACGTCAAACCTGAAAAACTTCTCAGTGCACTGAGAAAAAAGTTCACCAAAATTGATTCAGGTGAAGTGTGTCCAAGCACATTTGTAGGACATGAACTTACGACCGATGAAATCGTTGAGCAAGTAAGAATGCATGATACGTTCAATGTTTTCTATAGAGATTTTTTTAGAGAACTGGCCATACAACAACCTGAAGTTGTAGAGCCTGTACGTGCGTATGTTGTCGAAACAATTGAAGGTTTGAACCGCCATTTCAATGTTCGAGAAATGAAAATGTTGAGAAATATGTTTTCTAGTGCTCATGGTAGGTATCCATTATCAATGGACCTTAATGTTATGGTTGAAACTGTTGATACCATGCATGAAGTTACTGAAATTGTATCTGGTAAGGCAATAGCTGACAAAGTGCTATCTAAGGCAATGGTTGACACCGCTAAAACAATTGAAAAATTTGATACAAAATTTTTCTTATAAAAATGACTAATTAAGCTGGATGAATTGTGACGCATTGCTGCCTTTTTTATTGTCTGAGCGAAGGACATAGGTTCTTTGGTCGACTGATATAAGTTATGTGAAAGTTCCCGCTCCAGGAACGCTTATATCAAGGTGGTTATCGCATAATTTATGGAACCATAAATCTAATCGAATGGATGCCGTTCAGCTTGAAATATGTAAGCATTATCTGGAAATACCCCTCTGTTGGAAAATAACTTATTGTAGATATTTTTGAGATTTAGCAATAAATAATGCCCATACTTTTCAAGGAAATGAAAAAGTAATTTTTTGCATTAAATTTAACGAAATTTTACCAATGAACAATATGGAAATGTTGTTTAAAGTAATGATTTGTATATAGTGCTTGATTATTGATTAAAAATATTTAATCATGTACATGAGTCTTAGGGATACGTTGGGAGGCGTACTTTAACTCATTTGAAAAATATAGAAGGTATTGGGAAGCCTATGTAGTAAAAAAGGGGATCCATACCTTTAACGTAGTTGTTTAGATGTATTGGGGTGGAAGAGTGGGAAGTTTAGTGGCTAGATTAAGTGCAGTCCTTGCATTGTTGTTGTTTTGTTCTGTCATTTCGGCGAAAGAAGCAATAACACAAGAATCAATTAATATTGTGCAGAATAATCTAAATGCAGTGTTGCTAGTGGTAGCAGCTACGTTAGTGTTATTTATGCAACTGGGGTTTGCATTCCTGGAAGCTGGTGTTTGTCGTTCCAAAAATGTTGTCAACATTATGATGAAAAACTTTGTTGACTTAGGGATTTCAGTGTTTGTCTTTTGGGC